>DBIS01000085.1 GCA_002296975.1 Deltaproteobacteria bacterium UBA796
TATGACCCCTCAAGTCGATATGGGCGATGAATACATCAGCAATCAGCAGCTCGATTTCTTGTGAAGTGAAAACCATCAATGCTGCGTGGGTGGTGTGCTTGCCTTTGATGGAGCCCGAGCCACGGACCTCGGTGAGGCTCCACCCTTGTTCTGAGGGCGCCATATGATGGATTTCGAGCCGGATATTGGCCGTCTCAAGGCATGCACGATGAATGGGTTTGTCGCCCATTTTAATGGTGGCCAAGGTTTGGTTCACACGCTCAGCCCAGCTGCCTTTCGGCTCAACCCCCGGGGCTTGTTGGGCCAAAAATGCGTCGACCACCGCCTTGTGTTGACCGCCAAGAATAGCGGCCCACTTCCAGGGTTTGGGTGGGGCTTCGTTGAGTCTCCACCATAGTCGTCGATGACACTTGAGGCCTGAGAGGATGTTCGATTTACTGAGGGTGGGCATGATGTGGGGTGTAGCCTGTGTGTTGGCCTGCGTAGCGTGTTTAGAACCAAGAGATAATGGTGCGAACCAAGTGACCGGCGAAGACGATGGCCACGAAGCCCCAAAACCCGAGGGTCAGCCATCGGGGGAGGGGAAGGAATGTCGGGCTGGCCTTGAGCCAACGCACAAAGTCCAGCCCGATATGGGCGACCATCGCGCCATATAGCAAGGGTCCTGCCGGATGGTGGCTCAGTGCGCTGTAGGGCTCAAAGCGGCTCATGGCGGTAAATGAACGGGTGAGGCCGCAGCCAGCGCAGTTTAATTCAGCGACCCGTCGAAATAGGCAGAAAACCATGTCGTTGAGCGGAGTCTGGCTGTAGATGAAACTTGCGGCCCACACCATGCAAAGCACCAACCACAGCCAGCCTCTCCCGTTGGGTTTCAGGCGGTTAGGCATAGGTTGAACTAACCAGCCCCATGGCGCAATCCAGAGAAAAATGTGAGCAGCACACACGATGCACCCAAAGGACGGGGCCGCCGAGAGGCCTTGTACGATACCGATATTCCTACACCAACCCACGCAGAGCGCGCGCGGACCTTGGTGGCAAACATGGGGGCGGGAGCAGCTGGGGGTACAGCCACACTCTGCACGGTTGCCCGTGAACCTGAGGGCCACCCATATGGGTCATTTGTCGCGTATGGGATGAGCGGCAGCATGCCGGTCTTTTTGGTGAGCCACCTGGCTGAGCACACGCGGAATATGCTGGTGAATGACCGGGTGAGTCTGCTGGTGGCCGAGCCAGGCACCGGAGATCCGCTCGCCAGAGGTCGGGTGACCTTGGTTGGGACCTGTGCACAACTAAAAGGTGATGCTGAAAAGGCTGCCCGAGAAGCATATTTGGCCGCCAACCCTGGGGCGTCGTACTACGTCGACTTTAAGGACTTCTCATTGTGGGGCCTTCAGGTCAGCGGAATTCGCTATATCGGCGGATATGGGCGCATGTCTTGGGTGGAATCATCCGACTGGTCCGCAGCCGCAGAAGATCCCATCGCCGTCTCCGCAAGCCGAATTCTCGCCCATATGAACGGTGACCACCAAAAGGCCATGGCCTTGATGTGTCTGGCGAATTCCAAGGCAACGACGGCAGTGGACGTCAAAATGACAAGCATCGACACATATGGTTGTGAGATGTCCATCGATACCGGTGAGGGTCGCCGGCCGATTCGCGTGGCATTTTCGGCCCCGATTAAGACATCAAAAGAGGCTCGGGAGCAGCTTGTAGCGCTCACCAAAGCAGCACGGGCTCAGCTTGAAATTGACCAGGTATAACCTGTATATTTCCTGATATTGATAACGCCAGTATCCAAGATTAGATACTGGCCTTTGATGCCTTGAAGTGTGCCTTCGATGGAGCCGAGTTTTTCGATGGCCAGAGACTTCACTTTTTCGGGATAAGCGAGCACTGGGTATTTGATTTCTCGTATTTTGGCGTCGTCGATCGCCACCCCTTCAATATCGCCCACCTCTTCGAGAAGTCGGTCACGAATGGCGTGAAGGTCGGCACGCTCTGGTGCGCCGCTGAGCATTTTTCGCCAGTTGGTTTTGTCGCTAATATGTGGCTTAAATTTAACTTCGACCAAACCCGAAATCAGCCGCTCGGGCACCTGTCTAATCGCCAAGGCTTGGCTGGCACCTTGGTCCACCCAGCGTATGTCCTCGTTTCCGCCACGGGTGATTCCCACCTTCACCCCGCCTGTGTTGGACAGATAGACGGTGTGCGGGATGAGGCAATGGGTTTGGCCCCACAGTGGGTCCCGGCAGGTGCCGGCGGCATAGTGGCAGGTCTCTGGGCGAACGATGCATCCATCGCAGGATGGGAGTGAGCGCATGCAAGGAAAGCAGTGGCCCTGAGCAAAGCTCTTATTGGTCTTTCTGCCGCAGGCCACACACCGGATTTCACCGAGAAACTGGAGGGTGATTTGCTGTCCAATCAGCGGGTTTATGGGCAGCATGGAGTCGCCGATTGGCAGTTGATAGTCCACTGTATCGGTGATGCTGGTCACCATCTTTTTGATGCCGCCGCGGCCAATTTCAGTCATTTTGTGGTCCATTTTGGAGTTGATGCATCAGGGCTGAGGCCGATGAAAAACCATGGCCGATGATGGCCACTTGGTAGCCCACTTCATTTGCAGCCGCGCCGTCTGTATCTGGACGGTCACCAATATGCAGGAGTTGATCCGGCCTAATTTGGAGGTCATCCAATATTTTTTGGAACACGATTGGGGCTGGCTTGAGGTGGCCGAGGTCCTCACCCGCATAGACCTTGTCGAAGAAGTGGCTGAGGCCCAGAGCGCTCAATTTGGTGCTGGGCCGGTAATCCGAGAAAACCACCTGTGGTATCTCCTTGTCTTTGAGCCAAGTCATCAGCGCGACCACGCCTGGGAGGGTGTCAGATGGACGCAAAAGACGGCCGTACATCTCGTCTTGGGTGCGGGCTGCCGCATCCCGATTGGGCACTTGTCCCACTGCATAATCTCCCTGGCCGGCGCGGACTTTATCCATGAAAGTCTTGAACCTTAGGAGGCGAAAAAAATCTCGCCATGCCTGAATCCACCCCAGGCTGAACATCCGCCTGAATAGGTCTCGCTTGAAAGCGCGAATCAGGATGGGCAAGTCGTACATCGTGCCGTCGATATCCCAGCTCACCACTTTTATTCGGTCTAGATCGATTGGGTTTGGCATCACCATCCTCCGTGAATCGCAGCAATTTTGTCGACCACGGCGATGACGTTTGGCCGCGAAGCGATGGCTGCTGCTTGCACATTTTGAACCACCTGCTCTGGGCGCTTTGCGCCAACGATGGCTGCGGTCACCCCAGGTTGA
>DBIS01000238.1 GCA_002296975.1 Deltaproteobacteria bacterium UBA796
CGCCGTGAGGCTGCTGCGCTCGAGCGCTTCGCTGTGGTGCTGGGGACGGTTGCCAGTATCGCGCCATTATAGGGCTTGCTGGGTACGGTTTGGGGCATGATTTTGACCTTCGAAGTCATCCAAAACCAGGGTATGGGGGTGGTGGCCAACTTGGCTGGCGGTATCTCTCAGGCCTTGATCTCCACCATGGCAGGCCTCAGTGTTGGCATTCCCGCCCTGGTCGCTCACCGTTGGGTTTTGGCCAGGGCAGACCATTGGATACTTGAGTTGGAGCAGTTCGGGGCCATGATTTTGGAACACCTGTATTCAGACGAGGCGGCCAAGTGAATTTTGCCCGGGCCCGTCGAGTTGACCCCGTTGTAGATGTCACCCCTTTGATCGACATCATCTTTCAGTTGGTCTTGTTTTTCATGGTGTCAACCACCTTTATTTCAGCGCCTGGAATTGAGGTTGACCTGCCCCGTTCCAGCTCAGATACAGTATTGCGGGATAGTGACGACCTCAGCATTTGGGTGTCCGCAGATGGTGCAGTCTATGTTGACGAGGAGCCCGTTGATTTTAAGGGCCTCGAGGCTGCTTTGAATAAGGCGGCCAAAGACAACCCATCGACCCTCATTATGCTTAAGGCCGACCGCACAGTTGACCATGGCCGGGTGGTCGCAGTCATGGATGCCGCTCGCCGGTACGGACTCACGCACCTGGCCATTGCCACAGAGCTGCAGGGTTCGGATTTTGGAAAGGATTGACCTGAAAAGAGAAAACAGGCAATTTTTGCGCCATTACAGGTGGGGGTGAAATCGGAATTATCCCCTTCGGCTCTAAAAAAAATCGAAATTTATTTCATCGGCCCGGAGTGGGCATAGATCCATCTTTTTCGGCGAATCGGGTGTTTTGAAATACCGTGTCTAGACCAGAAGAATTGTGACAGAAAACAATAGGTTAGATAGACTGATTGCGATATTAATCGAGAGTCGTTCTTGGCATGTCAATGCAAGCATCAAGTTTGAACAACCCCAGGGTTGCTGCGCCATCGGGCACCATTTTGGTGGCCCGGCGATTGGTGTGGAATGTCCTGCCGGCTTTGATGGTGTTGGGGGCGGTAAAGATGACCCTGTTGGGTGACCAAGGCATGTTCAACCGCCATCAAGTCAAGCGACGGCTGCACGCCACCGAAATGAAGGTTGAGCAAGCGCGCGTGGAAAATGCGGAGATCAGTGCGCGCATTCGGCATCTCAGGATGGACCAACAATTTGTGAAGCGAGTGGCTGCTGAGCGGCTTTTGGTCGCAGAACCCGGTGCTACCCTATACCGTTTCTCAGGGCCGATACGATAGGCTAAGTTGGTACCGTGAGGTGGCCTGTGAGCATTTATCGCTGGGACCTGGACAAGACCTACCTAGACACCGATTTTGAATCCTTGCGCGGGCTGATGCGTGCGGCGATTGAGCCAGCCCATGCTAAACGGGCCTTTCCAGGTGCTGCGGCTTTGTTGCGGGCCTTGGCTGCGGGTGAGGGGGCGGAGGTCCACGTGTTGTCTGGGTCACCCAGGCAGATGCGGGCCGTCCTCACCGAGAAGCTCCGCTTGGATGGGATTCGGTTTGAGTCCCTGGTGCTTAAAGACAACATTGGGAATGTGCGGCGAGGCCGGTTTCGGTCTTTGCGGGGCCAACTCGGCTATAAGTTGCCCGCTTTGTTGCGGGGGAGGCTTGCCGCACAGAAGTCTGACACAGAGGTGCTTTTTGGCGATGATGTGGAGGCCGATGCTTTGGTCTATTCCCTCTATGCAGATGCTATTTCCGGCAAAGTGGCGGCGGATTCGCTCGGTGCGATTATGGCACGGGCGGGGGCGTACCAGGACGAGATTGACGACGCTTTGGACTCCCTTCAAAAAATCGAGCGTGTCGATGCAGTCGAACGAATTTTTATCCGTTTGCAGCGGGGTGTTCCCAGCCAGAAAATGGCAGCACTTGGGGGTCGTGTGGTGCCCATTCATTCGTGGTGGCAAGCGGCGGTGGTGCTCTTGGACATGGGGCACTTGAGGCAAGCGGCTGTAGAGCAAGTGATGGTGCGGGTTTTGGAGGAAGAGGATGGTGATGCCTGGGCCATTGGCGCTTTGGCTCAAGACCTGCTCAGGCGAGGTCAGGTCAGCGCTGAGTCCCTCAGTAGACTCCACACTTCAGATTCTATAAAGGGGGCTTTGGCCAACGCCATCGATGGCCTGGCTGGGTACAGTGTGGCACCCCGGTCCTCGGCGTCAGGCCCCGTCGACTACATGGCCCTGTTGGCGAAGGGAAAGTGGACCAAGGAGGCCCGCAAGGTTTCCGTTGATTGATCGGTTAGGCTAGACCCAACCCCAGGTTCAGTCCTCGTGATTCTCTTTCTGTTCTCTCTTGTCGCCATCGCAGACCCAGCTGTCTCAGCGACGCTGTCATCAGATGGGCATTACACCCTGCGCATCATCCCAGATACGGCTTGGTCCTCGGCTGAGCTTCGGGTGATGGGCGGCGGGACCACCGACTTGGGGCCGGCTTATGTCGATGAAGTGGTCACTGTGGCTGGGTGGACTGACGAGCAACGGAGCGTCCGCATATCGTTGGCAGCAGCCTGTACGGACGGAAAAGGGCGTACCTGGATTTTAGATGTGGAGCCTTTTCGGGTTCCAGCCACCAACCCAAGCCTGAGTCCTCGGCGACGTGCCTGGCCTTTTGGCGGAAAAAAATAGAGTAGTTATGCACAACCGCGCCGACTGGATTTCGCGCTGGTCTGAAGGCCGAACCGGCTTTCATCAAGCGGATATAAACCCAAAGCTTGTCGCTGAATGGCCTGGGTTGGTTCCAGACGCTGCATGCACCGTCTTGGTCCCGCTATGCGGCAAGAGCTCGGATATGTGCTGGTTGCTGGAGCGTGGTCACCGGGTCATCGGTGTGGAGTTCTCGGCGATGGCGTGCCGTTCATTTTTTGATGAAAATGAGTTGGAGTATGGCCAGCGAACGGTCCATGGCTTCACCATCTTTGAGGCTAAAAATTCCAAAGTACAACTGTGGTGCGGAGACTTTTTTAAGCTGAGGCCAGCCATGCTCGGGCCCATCGAAGCAGTGTACGATCGGGCTGCAATCGTTGCGCTGCCTCAAAACTTGTGGTCAGCCTATGCCGTTCAACTCGACATATTGCTTTCTGGTGGAGCGGTCGGACTGATGTTGACCTTTCATTATCCCCAAGCCGAGCATCTGGGTCCACCGTTTTCGGTGTCTTTTGAACATGTGGAGACGACCTTTTCTGGGGCCTTTGTTGCCAGCCTTTTGAGCAGCGCCGATAGGAGCGATGAGAACTATTGGGGATTGACCTGGTTGTTTGAGCCGGTGATTAAGCTTAGCCGGCCTTGATGCAGGGATCGTGCTGACTCACTCGTTGAGTGGACGCCCCCGAATGAAGGTGGCTGCGTTTACCGCGGCATCAAAAAGCGCCCGAAGTGGGTCTCCAGCACCAGGGCCCTCGGTCTCGTCTAGGACTGCCGCGATGGCCTCGATGGTGGACACACAGCCAGGCCGGGGCGGCGTGCGCAATCGGACACGTGGGGTGTCAGGCGGTGAGATTTGGAAGCGTGGAAGGCTGCGAAGACCAGGGATTTTATTCACGAGTTTTCGGGCCTGCGCCCAGCTTCCGTCCACCACAATGACCCGTTTTGGAGTCTGAAGTGTGGGGGCGGAGGGGTCGGGAAAGATGAGCGCTGCGTCGTGGAGGTCGAGGACGTTTTGATCCCAAACCGCTCCAGGTGCACCGTAGTCAAGAATGCGAAGTGACGGGATGGCCAGGGCGGCCAATCGGGCGGTGTTGGAAGGTTTACGTCTCTCCTTCCAGTGCCGAATGATCAAGATTTCTACGGACGGCGCGATGGGGACGAGGCCATCGCAGATACAAACCTGTGTGTGCATCAGGCAGCGCTTACAGCGGCCGGAGTGTAATGGTGTCTTCCGGCGTCGCATGGGTTCAGTGAATCCAGCCAAGACTTTTGAGCCAGCTTGCGGTCGCGGTTGCAACCACCGTATTTCCCAAAGTCGTCGTATGGCCGCCATCGAAAAATAAGGGTTCCGACAAGCTGAGGTCTGCTTCGAAAGCGCGAATGATGGGTTCCGCGATGCGGTCGGGCGGGCTGTCGGCTGAAAGCATGACATCGCCACTGGGCACCCGGACCAGCTGTTGAATGCTGCCCACTTGGCGGAGCACCACCCCCGAGCCTCCGGCTTGTGAAATCGCCTGGTTGAGGTCGAGCATTGGGATGTCGCCGAGGGATGCTTGCAAACGCTGGACAAGGCCTTTTGGTATGTCCGCCTTCATGGGGTCAAAGCTGGAGACCGGAGGTAAAACGACGGCCACTTTTGCCGGTGAGATTGCGGCTTGAATCCGCCTGATCTGGGTGACAAAGTGCCGGACTGGGTCGGCGCCTCTCAGCATTGGCCACTCGCAAACCAAAAGCAGGCCCAAGCCCCATTGTTGTCCTTGGCGTTCAGCCAGGACGGTCAGTGTGTCCAAGTTCGCGGCGGGGGTGCCAAGGTTGAGGGTTTGAACCCTGCTCTGCTTTTCCAACTGTGCTGGCCAAGCGTCTTGGTAGGAGACCCCCCATCCAAAACTGAAGGAGTCTCCGAGCACGCCGATTCTTGGACCAGAGGCGCTAGGCTCAAAGTTAGGCCCCCTAAATCCAGAGGCGTTGGTGTCGACCTTGAACACCCGTGTTCGTTGAGTGCGGTCAAATCGATTGGTTGCGCTGAGGTCGGCGGGATTGTGAGGACGGTCCGGCGCGACGATTGTTGCGCCTCTAAGGTTGGGGCGCAAAAGAGAGATTCCCGGCCCGAGATCTGGGCGGTCCACGAGGATATCATCTGAAATTTGAGCGGCGTTACCGGCATCTAGTCCCAATCGTAGTCCGCCCCCAACCATGACGATTGCAAGCACCACACCGGTAGAGCGCACAGCATTCGCCGTTCGGTTTGGGTTCTCTGATGGTTCTGCCGCCCGAAAAAGCACCATCGATATGGCAGCTATCAGGGCAAGTATGCCGGCGAATTGGGCCAAAACCGTACCCAAAATCACCCCAGTGGGACGGATGAGGACCAAGGCAAGGGCGATGCTGGCGCCCAATGCTGTGGTTGCGAGGAGGGTGGTTTGTGTAGAGGTCAAGCGCATGATGGCCATGATAGCTGGGCCCAGGCAGGCTATCATCTTTCAATGTCTGATTTAGATAAGGAACACAATGGGGCACACCGATGGTGGCTCATGCCGATGATCGTCGGCTTGCTTGTTACTGCCGCCGTCTTGCTGCTCTGTGATTTCAGGCCGATGGTCGCTCGGTTTTACAGCGTCTTTTAAGGGGACCGGTGGGCCTGTTTAAAACACTGCGTAGATGAAGGGTGCGACGTACTGCACAGCTTGAAGTCCGGACAGTGCAAGCCCAAGCAGGACCATGATCACCAACATGGGCACCATCCACCAGCGCCGAGTACGGCCGAGCATCTTGAATATTTGAGCAACCGTGCCCATTCTGATCGCAATATTGGTCGGCGTTTTCTTGTTTGACATGACTACATC
>DBIS01000133.1:0-3392 GCA_002296975.1 Deltaproteobacteria bacterium UBA796
TGCCTCTTTGCAGTTGGGTTTGGCCTCGGTGTGGACAGAGGCTGGCCGACGTGGCTTTAATGTGGCCGATATCAGTCGCCTGATGAGTCGGGCACCGGCCTCCTTATTGGGCATGGCCGAGCATACGGGCCAAATCGCTGTGGGCTATCGCGCAGACTTGATGGCGTGGCGTCCAGACGCAAGCTTTGATGTGTCCGAAGCAGCCATGCTACAACGGCATCCCCTGACCCCTTATTTGGGCAACACTTTGTACGGTGTGGTGGCCGACACCTGGGTTCGGGGTCATCACGCCCTGCGTCGAGGTGTCCCATCTGCCACCCCGCACGGCAGCATTCTTATCCGGAAAAACAATGGCTGATTCATCGCATCCTCCTGCAGCATTCGCTGGACAAATCGACCTCGCCTCCGATGCGCTCGGCGGGAAAGCGCTCGCGTGCTCTGATGATTTTTTCGCGTCGATGAACCACTTGGTTTGGGCCAAGCCCCCCGTGTTTGACCCCGACGCCTACACCGAGCGCGGCAAGTTGATGGACGGTTGGGAGAGCCGCCGCAAGCGTGTACAAGGCCATGATTGGTGCATTATCAAGTTGGGTGTGTGCGGTTTGGTTCGGGGCGTAGACATCGACACGGCGTATTTTTTGGGCAATCACCCGCCTTTCGCCAGCGTTGAAGGCATATTCGTTCCCCCGAGCTCAGACGCAGACACCGCCGCGCTCATCAATACACTCGAGTGGACCGAAATTGTCCCGCCGATGGCGCTCGACCGGGGCACCCACAACACCCAGGCTGTGGCCGTGGTTGGGGAATGGACCCACATCCGTCTGCGGATCTATCCAGACGGTGGTGTGGCCCGGCTTCGGGTGTGGGGCGAGCCGCGGCCTGCGCGAGAGCCTGGTGTGGAGGTTGATTTGGCCTGTGTGCAACAGGGCGGTCAGGCGCTTGCGGCCTCGGATATGTTTTTCTCCCCCATGAACAACCTGGTGTTGCCTCGGGCGGCGGAGGATATGGGCGGTGGCTGGGAAACCCGCAGGAGTCGTCCACCGGGCGACGATTGGATTATTCTGAAGTTGGGCACGCCGGGCATGTTGAGCCAGGTGGTGATCGACACCAAGCACTTTAAGGGAAACTTCCCAGACACCGTGGCATTGGATGGTCTGAACTGGCCGAACGCACCTTTGCCGGCTTTGGTTGAGACAGATGCCTGGACCGAGATTGTCGGCAGATTCGAGACCGAGGCCGACGCAGGACACCTGAAAACTGTCAGCAACCCTGGGCCATGGAGCCATGTTCGGCTTCGCATTTACCCAGATGGCGGTGTGAGTCGGTTGCGGGTTTTTGGTGTACCCGCAGAGGATGAAGGGCTCGACCCCCGTGTGGTGGCCCTCAATGCTGCCGATGCCACCGCAGCGACGGCCAGTTTGATGCGGTGTTGTGGCAGTCGGCGTTGGGCGTCTTTGATGGTTCAGGCCAGGCCCTTCGCGAGTTGGACTGCGGTACACGGCATGGCAGAGTGGTTCTGGTGGCAGCTTTCCGATGAGGACTGGGTGGAGGCTTTTGGCCACCATCCACGCATTGGGGCAGACCCAACAGCATTGGCCGAAAAGTTTCGGTCGACCGCCGAGTGGAGTGGCGATGAGCAGGCGGGAATGGCTGCGGCCTCCGACGATATTATCGCTGAGTTGGTTTCCGAAAACACCGCTTATGAAGACCGTTTTGGCTATATATTTATCGTGTGTGCGACGGGCCTTAGCGCACAAGAAATGCTCGCCCGTTTACAGGCCAGAATGCCTCATGGTGTTGAAAATGAGATTCGAATTGCGGCTGCAGAGCAAGTAAAAATCACGGCCATTCGCTTGGACAAGATGGAGTCAACATGAGCAACCCACTGACCACCCATGTACTCAACACCGCGAGCGGTCGCCCCGCATCGGGTCTACAGATTCGTCTTGAACGCTGCCTTGATGGGCGCTTTGAAACCTTGAGCGAAGGGGTCACCAACACCGATGGTCGCCTGGCTGCACCGCTGATTCAGCCCAAAGATTGGGGCGAGGGGGTGTACCGGATTCGCTTTGAGACAGGGGCCTATTTCAAGGCCAAGCAGCAAGGGTGTTTTTATCCGTATGTAGAGGTGGTCTTCGAGGTCACGAGCCCCGATGAGCATCATCACGTGCCCTTGCTATTGAGCCCATTTGGCTTTTCGACTTACCGGGGCAGCTAAGGATGTACAGCGCCTTTTTGCCGCCAGATTTGGTCGCAGCAATCGCGGCCGATACCGTGCCGGTGACTGGGGTGGATGGTCTGGCGGTCACAAAGACCTTGCTTGAGGATTTCCCAGATGTGGAGTCCCCAGAGATTTTAGACGCGGTTGTGGAGGTCTACCGAGCGGTGGCGCCCACGCTTTTGGACGTTCTGAATCAGCGAACCCTCGATAGGCAGTTTGTGGACGCCCACTTGCAATCAGGCTGCACCCTCGATGTCATTGGCGCCCACGACGATGCCGGGCGGGTGGTGGTTGGGCCGGCCTCTGAGCGGCTCGCCATGCGACAAGTCTCGGTGCCTGCCTTTATGCAGGGGCCGCAAGTGACCCTCTTTGGGCCGCCAGATTCAGCCAAGATGAGCATCAACGCCATGAACGCCTTGCATCGTCGGCTCCCGAATGAGGACCCTTTGGTTGCCAAGTTGGTGGCAGATTCTGGCCATGTGCCGCGGTGGGGTGCCGACTCCGAAGATTCGAAGACCCCGATGGCCCATGATTTGCGCATGGCCACCCGCAATCTCAAGGGTTGCTATGAGCACACCCTCGCCTTTGACGACCCCAATAATGGAAAGTCATATCGGCTGGCTGAAGACGGCCTGGCGTTGCCGGTCAAGCGCATCCCCGGTTTGGCCCTTCCCGATGGGGACCACTTGCTCGATGGGAAGCCTTTACCGCTTCATTTGGTGGAACTGGTTCAGCATATTTGGCTCAATCGCGAGCTTCCTCAGTCACGGGTTTTGTACTTTCCCAAGCTCGAAAATGACGAAGAAGCCGCGTATTTAGCGATGCTGATTGCTGCGGCTGAGCAAGCGGTCGCCAAGCGGTTTCCCAGTTACCCGCTCGAGTCTGTTCGGGTAATCTTGGTCTTCGAGAACCCACGTGCAATCTTTAGAATCCGTGAAATGGCAGAGGCGCTATTTCCATACTTTATGGGCGGTTCTTTGGGCTGGCACGACTTTTTGGCATCCACGGCCAGGCTGTTTCGTCACGACCCGGTCTACCGGATTCCAGTCAAGGCCGACCCCGATATTGTGATTCGCAATATTCGTGAGTCTCACAGTATTTTGGTGCGGGATCTTGGACCGGCGGGGGCACTCAAGATTGGCGGGGTGTACGGGGTTTTTTATCACGCGGG
>DBIS01000133.1:3691-9760 GCA_002296975.1 Deltaproteobacteria bacterium UBA796
AAGATTGGCGGGATGTACGGGATTTTGTATCACGCGGGCGATGTTGAGAGCTTTACGGCGTGTATGGTTGGCTATATTCGCGACGTTGTGACCCAGCTCAAGCGTGGTCTCGATGGCTTTTGGGTGGCCCACCCGGACTTTGTGCGCATTGGGATTGCATTGGTGGAGGCATGGCGGCAGCAGCAGTCGGTAGCGGGGACCACGGTCCTTCACGATTTGGTGGTGGCTTTGGTGCCGATCGCGTCAGAGCATCCGGCCTTGTTGGCCTTTATTGATGGGCCCGATATCGAAAAGCTGGACGAGTCCGACCCCCGTTATTTGCGGGCGGTATTGGCGAGTGAGATTGGCTTGAGTCCGGTCATTGCGAATGATGACCCCGAAGAGATTCGCTACAATATTTTTCAGGCGCTGCAGTATTTGGCGGACTGGTTGTGTGGCAATGGCTGTGTGGCCTTGCCGACCAAGCTTCAGCTGGGGGACAAGCCTGTGTTTGTCCGTGTGATGGACGATTTGGCGACAACCGAGAGAAGTCGTTGGGAGGTGTGGGCCGAGCTTGCCCATGGGCGTGTGAGTGCCGAAACCTTCGAGCAGATTTTGGCCGAGGAGGTGGACTTCATTCGCAGTGGTCGGGCGACCGAGACCAAGCGTACAGAGGTGGCTTGGGCCGGTGAGGCCGCGCGGTGGTATCCGATGGCGGTCAAGCTTTTGCGTCAGCTGATGACCGATGAAAACCCACCCGAGTTTGTGACCGAATTGCTGATGCCCTTTACCTTTGGCTGTGTGCGTGACGCGAAAGACCCTTGGGCTGAGGCTGTGCGGCTTTGTCCTGGGAAGTTTGTTTAAGGGGGCGGTGGGTTGCGGCCCAAAGGGTCAAGCGCTTGGACCGCTGGCGGCTTCGACCGAGCGATAGGCCGGTTTTGGTGCCTGGATGGGAAAGCTGCCGCTTGGGCTTGTTCGTGGCTACACCGCCGACATGCTGAGGGCATCAACCCATCTCACAGACATGTCGCCTCAGGCAAAAGCACCACATTGTTTTCCTCGTCACACTCTCGCACCGACTCCACGCCATCGGCGTCATCGACCACGATGAGCAGTCCGCCGGCGCCAACCCAGTCCGCCGGAAAAGCGTAAGAAAATGGCGTTGAGACCTCACCGGGAACGATGGGCGGCGAGATCGATTCCAGGGCCAAGATGTCGCCGGAGTTCACATCGTAAATTGTCAGCTTCATATCGTGACGCAAGGTGGCCGTACCCGCGTTTCCTAAGCGCACCTGCACTTTGAGTACGCCCGTGTCACATTCGTAGTTGCATGCATCGACCAAGGCCACAGCGTCTGGCGATCGGTCACCGTAGACGGGGTTGACATCGCCTGAACGAAAGTTGTTGTGGTAGGGCCAGTTTGGGTCTGGGGTCGCTGGAATGCTTAGGTCGTCATTGATGTTGACGATACTGTATGCGTGTTGATTCCAGACCTGGCGGCCGCCCAACCACCCGCGGGGTTCGTCAGAGGCGAGCACATACAGGCCAGTTTGGGGATCGCCATGATGGCCGCCGCCATTTGGCACGACAATCTCTGGATAGCCATCGCCGTCTACATCGACCACGACTGGGTATTCATGCAGTGTGCGCGAGGAGTGCATGGAATCTTCGTAGCGAACAGCACCTGTCTGGCCGTCTAAAATCCACAGGCTGACCTCGTCTGCATAGACCACCTCCGGGCGCCCATCCCCTTCAAAGTCAAATACGGTCGAGCCGGTGGCATGACTGGACTCATCGGTGGTCCCAAAGGCCCACAACAAGGTGCCGTCAGTCTCATAAACGCAATAATCGAGCGCACTCGCCACACCAATTTCGGGCTCGCCGTCACCGTCAAAGTCCGCGATGGTGGGGGGGCCACCGGTGCCTTCGCCCACCATTGGCCACTCTGCTACCTCGTGGCAAAGGCTGTTGATAATGGTGATTTTGTGATTCCAGACCATCACGATGTCGCCGTCGCCGTCGCCGTCGAGGTCTGCGATGGCTGTGAAACCATCTTTGGTTGGCTCCATCAAGCTACAAACCGTGGTGCCATCTGAGCGGTAGATGCTGTTGCCTGCCAAAATTTCTTGTGTACCGTCGCCGTCGAGGTCTCCCACTGCGGGGATTTGCCCTAAATCCCGGTAAGCACCGCCAAATGATGCAACACCACCGTTGCCTTCGCCTTGTAGGCTGCCATCTTCACCGTTGACAATGACCCGGCCCAAGATCACCTCAACTGTGCCGTCGCCCTCAAGGTCGGCCAAGGCGATCGCATGGCCGCCGCATGGGATGTACGAGCCGGAGTAAATCCATTTCAGGCTGCCATCCGCCTCGAAGGCGCCCACATGACAGGTGATCTCATCGGCTAAAAACGTAGGTGGTTCTGGCGGGCCTATCGGATGGTCGTCAGGGTCAGGCGGTGGGTCGCCCGAGGGTGGTCCATCTGGAGGCGGCCCAACAGGGTCTGCTGCCGGTCCGCCCAGCACCACCACGATGTCCGCAAGCCCATCTTTGTCGATATCGCCGATGGCTGCTGTGCCATAGCGATACGGCCCCCAGTCCTCGCCGTCTGCCTCGAAGGCTGCGATGAGCACCTCATTGTCGTAGCCGTTGCCGCTGATGCGTCGGATGACACCAAACTTACCCTCGTCCTCACCGTCGTCATCAAAGGTTCCGATGATGTCCGGCATATCGAATTCATCGACGACGCCATCGCCGTTATCGTCGGTGAGCTGGCCCACAATGGGGGCGGTGACCATCTGGTTATAAGTGCTCAAATCATCGAAATCGCTCATGGACCACTGGGTCCAGGTCCCAAGCTCACCGGTCTCGGGGTCGGCCACGCAGGATTCATTGATCGTCACTGTGTCTGGCGTCTCGAGGTCCGGGCAGTCTTCGGGAATCGGCCCGTCGGTGTCTGGCGGGGCTGGTGGCACGCCGGTGTCTGGCGGGGGGCCTTCGTCTGGAGGCAAGCCTTCATCGGGGGGGCCGGCTTCGTCTAGGGGCGAGCCTGAGTCGGGTTTTGGGTCTGCCCCTTCGGCAGCGGTGGGTTTGACGATCGCATACTCGGAGCATCCGACTGTGGATAGCCCGAGTCCGATACAGACAGCTGCAATTTTTATTGGCTGACCCATGACCCCTCCCAGGCTCATTGTCACTGTTTTGGCCCGAAACGCCAAGTGGTAGTCGAAACTTCTCGACGGGTGTATCGTCATCAACCCAAGCACTCAAACCACGTCCGCCAGACGAGCTGCTTTGTGATGCACCGTTTGTGAGCTGTTTTGATGCCGACGGTGATGGTTTTGCTGACCCTCTCGGTCCCTTGGTTGCGTGCGCTCATGAAGCTGGCTGGGTCGACAACGACTTCGGCTGCGATGATGTTGACGCCCCTTTGGTGCTCACCGGTGAGGCAGACCGGGTGGTTGGTGCGCCTAAGTTTGCAGTCGACTGGGGTGGTTCGGGTGGGGCGGCTGTATTTTGGTGCGGTGGTGGGGGGCGTGGTCGATACATTTGCCAATGAGATGACCCGGGTGTTGCTCAGTGGCTCGATGGCCAACCCAGGTGATGGCACCGATGCGACCAGCCAAACTGGGGCGGTGTGATTGTTCCCGGATTGATCCGGTGAACCAATTGGCTGTTGGCTCTTTGATTTCGATCGGGGTAGACTCACGCACGTTCTTAGACTTTCTGACCTTGAGCGCCCTCTCGCAAGCGTAAGGGCATGGGAAGCTGGTTCAATTCCAGCGCGGCCCCCGCCACTGTGACCGGTTTTACCGGAAGCCAGGAGACCGGCTCAAAGGTCATGCACTTAAACCTCGGTGGGAGGCCTCTTGTGAGTCCTTCGTCGTCGTGGGATCGCTTGGACCAACCACCGGTTGGACCCATCGCTTGATTCTCTTCTTCGCAACTCTGATTTCACTCTCTGCTACTGCCGCGGATGATGCGGCGGATGCTGAAATTGTTATCGAAGAGTCCCGGTCAATCAAGACCGACGTCACCGAAACCAGTGCTGCGGTAACTGTGATTTATCTTGATGACAGCTTGCCCATCTCTGGAGAGCTCGCCGACGCCCTCGAGACGGCTGCTGGGGTTCGCATAAAACGGCTCGGTGGTATCGGCGCGTGGGCAAATGTGAGCATTCGCGGGTCGACCAGCCGGCAAGTAGCCGTATTTTTGGATGGAATACCCCTCAACCCAGACGGTGCCTCCACCATTAATTTGGCCGAACTACCCACCACTGCTCTTGAGCGTATCGATGTGTTTCGCAGCAACCCGCCGCCTGAGTTCGGTCAAGCACCCATGGGGGGCGTGATCAATCTGATAACGCCAGAAACCCCAGATAATTTCGGGTTTTCAGCCACAGTTGGAGACCACAACACCCACCGCGTTGGGGCAAATGGTGGTCGGTCGGTCGAGCTGAGAGGTGTCACTGTGAACACCTGGATGTCGGTAGAAACACTAGGTACAGAGGGTGATTTCGACTACTTCCACAACAAGTCCACAGTGTTCAATGTTTGGGATGATACATTTGAGACACGGCAGAATAACGACAAGAGCCAGTTCAACATGCTCGGGCGGGTGAGTGCCAGTCAAGGGAACTGGTCTACATCGTTTACTGCTGGGGTGTTGCGCCGTGCAGAGGGTGTTCCTGGTCCAGGTGCGGCCCAAAGCTTGGCCTCGCGGCTCAACACAGAACGCAATTTATTGGCAGTGGGTGGGGAGCATGCTTCCTCTTTTGGGCGGGTGCGTTTATCGGGCTGGCATATTGGCACTCACGAACTGTGGGACGACCGTGCAGGCGAGGTCGGAACCGGGTTTCAGTGGCAAGACCAAAACACAACCATGGACGGCCTGCGGGTTCATGGTGAGGCCTTCGCCGGATATGGACTCATCCCGTCGCTCACTTTGGGCATACGAAAAGACCGTCATACCGGCTTTGATCGATTGGCCGAGCACACTGACGAGGTCATGCGTCGTTTGAGTTGGTCGGCGGTGCCAGGTGTTCGCGCGAGGCTATGGGCGGAACGGCTTCAGTTGGATGCGACCGTGACGGTGCAGGGTATTCACAATCAGGCGATGAATGAGGTGCCATTTAGTGAGGTCGCAGGCACGGTCTCTCCCGACGGTGACACCTTGTATGCCCTATCTCCTCGTGGGGGCTTTGTGCTTGGGATTAGTCCCACGACCACCTTCAAGGGCAGCGTGGGCCGGTACCTTCGTCCACCGGATTTCGCCGAGCTTTTTGGCGACCGCGGGGGGGTGATCGGTAATGGTCAATTGCGCCCAGAGCGTGGACTGAACAGCGATTTAGGCTTGCGCCAGACCATCGAAGGCCCGGTAGAACTTGTGGCTGAGTTGGCCTGGTTTCGTTCAGAATCGAAAGACAAGATTGTGTTCGTTCAAAACTCCCAAAAAACGATGCGGCCGATAAACCTTTCAAAAGGCATCGTTCAGGGCATCGAGATGGCGCTCGTTTTGGATACTTTGGATGTCTTTAGCAGCAGGACGAGCTTCACCTACTCCAAGTCAAAAAACCTGTCTGGTGCATCTGCGTATACCGGTAAACAATTGCCCGGGATCCCAACCTGGGATGTGTGGCAGCAGACGGGTCTAAGGTGGAAATCAGCTGCGAGTGTGGGGCACTCTGTGAGTTTCACAGCGGGCGAGTATTGGGACAGGACCAACTGGTTTCGTGCAGCACCCCGCACCCTCCATGGCATTTTTGCCAGGGTCAGACCCATCAAGGGTGGACCGGATTTTGAGTGTGAAGTGCGAAATCTGGCCAATTCGATGGTGGAGATTGTGCCGCGAGACCCTTTAAACCCCAAGGATAAAGCCGTGATCCTTCAAGGCATCGATAATTTTCACGGCTACCCCCTCCCAGGTCGAACGGTGCTCTTTTCAGTGCGCTGGTCGGGCTAAAAATAAGCGAGATATAATGAAAATCAATACCATTTTTGTAAGCATGATTGTGTCATTTTTGGCTTCATGTGGGCCCGGAAAAGTCCAAGATACGGGCCATCAACCTGCCGCTGATGCCGACGCTGATGC
>DBIS01000015.1 GCA_002296975.1 Deltaproteobacteria bacterium UBA796
GGGACAGCGATGATGCTCTCGTTGAAATCGTCCCCCATGTGACAGGCGGCTGGCCAGAGCAAATGAGCATCACCACGGATGGTGAGGCCATCGCCCTGACCGCAGAGGATGGCAGCGGACGAAAGTGGTGGTACCGCCTCTATCCAGACGGTGCTGCACTCCAGTTTGAAGGTGGTGTGGGCTTTACAGTTGTCCCCGCCGTGGGCAGTACAGTCAATGGCCAATTTTTGGACACCAAAACGAGCCTCAACATCGCAGCAAGCGCCGATCTTGACGACGAGGGCGGCTGGGTTCACTGGCGAGACACAGACACGCTTTATCTCGGAGATGTCTCGTCGGTCGCACAGATGGTATTCGCCGACACAGTCCTTGCGACGGGCAGCACCGACGGCACCCACCTGGAGGTCCGTTCAGATGGTGAACTGCTCTACACCTCACCGGTCTTAGATGGGCAATTCTCGCTGAAAGTGCCCCCACAGGCCAAAATCCAAGCGGTGGCGCAGGGGTATTTACCGTCACCTTTGAGCCCTCCAACTCAAGCCATGACCCTCGAGGTGGGAGCGCATGGATTTTTGACAGTAGCGGTCTTTGACGAAGCAGGAGACCCCATCCCGGCCATGGTTTACTGGAATGATACGCCGTATGCCGTCCTCGATCAGGCCACTAAACTTCCGGTCGGACCTGGCCTCGGGGTCGGATTTGTAGATGCAGGACCAGAGTATTTCATCCACGCTTTGGATGAAATGGACACCAGCGGAGAACCAATCGTGGACGTGGTGCTCCGCCGTGCAGCGCCATCCGCGGCATGGGTGGATTTTGGAAGCCGGGCACACCCAGACCCAACTGAGCGCTCATCCACAAAAAATCTTCTTGGTTCGCTCGCCGCCCAAGGGGTAGACCTCGCGATTTTCAGCGCCACAGATGAGGTGGCCCAAATCTCTTCGAAATCAGCAACAGAACACCTGATCTCGGTACTCGCGGGTAGCCGTTCAGGTGGGCCTGACGGAGCGCCCACGGCTTGGCCTTGGAGTAAAAATGCTAAAAATCCAGCCCATGGTGCGATCGACTGGCACAACCAAAACCCAGTGGACTTGCTCGCCTTAATGTCCAAGTCCGGACGCCGAACGACCTCAGTAGATGCCAAATGGATAGCCGAAGCAGGGCCAGTTTCAGGCTGGGATCCTCTTCCACATTTCATACACCTCAACTCACTTGATGACTTGCCGGCCCTCAGCGAAGTCTTGGACCAATGGCTTGCCATCACCGTGGTCGGTGACCGCACTTGGGTCGAAGTTGATCGGCGCTCGTCAGTGGAGATACAACGGGGTCTTTTTGAGGGGCGAAGCACGGCGAGCACAGGGCCACAACTGACGCTTTTGGTCGACGGTCAACCACCGGGCAGCGCTTTCGATGCGCTCGCCACACGCACAGTCTTTGTCGATATTTCGGGAATTTCTGATGTCACCGAAGTCTACCTGCTCGGCCCTGGCCATCAGCGCATTGCGACATGGGCCGTGAACGACCTCCCAGCCACCATTGATGTTGACCATGGCGGCTGGACACTGGCTGTGGCCGAGGGCCCATCAGCGTGGGCAGTGACAAGCCCCGTGTGGTTGAGTCGACCGTAAAACGGCCCCTTCTCTAGGCCTCGTCTTCTGGGACGTCAGTGGGCACCTGCCGCAGCACGGCTTCGAGCATGGCATCCACCACTTCCTTCATGTCGCCGTCCATGATCCGATCGAGCTTATAAATCGTGAGCCCAACCCGGTGATCCGTCAGACGGTTTTGAGGGAAGTTGTAAGTCCGAATGCGCTCTGAGCGATCACCGCTGCCCACCTGGGCCCGACGTTGCTCTCTTTGCTCAGCGGCGACCTCGGCCTCTTGGGCCTCGAGTATCCGTGAAGCCAAGACCTTCATCGCCTTGGCCCTATTTTTATGCTGTGACTTCTCATCTTGGCACTGCACCACAACCCCGGTTGGGAGGTGGGTGATGCGCACGGCTGAGTCGGTGGTGTTGACAGATTGCCCACCAGGCCCAGAGGCCCGAAAAACATCGACCCGAAGGTCCTTTTCTTCAATATTCAGTTCGACGATCTCAGCGACCGGCATGATGGCCACAGTAGCCGCAGAGGTATGAATCCGCCCCTGAGTTTCGGTGCTTGGCACCCGCTGAACACGGTGAACGCCACTTTCGTGCCGAAGATACTTGTAGGCGTCGTCTCCAGATATCTGAAAGACCACCTCTTTGTAGCCCTGACCGGCCTTGCCACCGCCAGCGGTGATTTCCGACCTGGAGATCATCTCGGTCTTCCAGCGGCGAGACTCACAATAGCGGATGTACATCCGAAACAAGTCGCCCGCGAACAGACCAGCCTCGTCTCCGCCCGTACCCGCCCGGATCTCAACCAAAATATCCCGACCGTCATAAGGATCAGGGGGGATCAAAGCCATTCTCAGGTCTGCTTTGAGCTGTTCGACCTTGGCGACCAACAACCCGTGCTCCTCGAGTGCCATTTCCCGCATCTCGGGGTCTTCAAGCATCTCGTTGGTTTCTTTTAGCTCCACCCGCGCTTGAGTCAACTCCGCCCAACATTCAACAATCGGCGAAAGACGCGCGCGCTCCTGCGCTAAGTCCCTGAGCTGATTTTTATCAGACAGTATGGCGGGGTCCATCAACTTGGCGTCGATGGCTTCAATTCGGGTGGCGGCGTCGCGTGGATGCATTGACATGCTTCCGCCTTATCTCGGTTGTGCCACTGCGGTAGGGCACAAGAACAGACTGTTTAGCTTTGTACTTCGTACTTGCGCTTGAAGCGCTCGACGCGCCCAGCAGTATCAATGATTTTCTGCTTACCCGTGAAGAACGGGTGACACACATTGCAGATTTCAATCTTGATGATGTCTTGGCTAGCGCGGGTAACAAATTTGTTTCCACATGCGCAGCTTACATTGCATTCGACGTAATTTGGATGGATATCTGCTTTCATGATTCTCTCCAGCTTGCTCTGAAAAACCCAAAGCTCTTTCGTGGCACAGCAATAAAGCCATACATATTCAGACCGCCTTATTTGCCGGTTGAACGCGGTTTGTCAAGGCAGATTCGGCTCCCGTCGTTCATTCGATCGCTTTTTTTGCCGTGGCCATATCCTGAACCACATCACCACT
>DBIS01000125.1 GCA_002296975.1 Deltaproteobacteria bacterium UBA796
TTAACCCGCGATTTGGGGGTTCAGGAGCGAGCGGACCCCATGGCAGCCTTGCCATCTGTCACTCGCCACCTGTTGGGCCGGGTGGTGCACAAAGTGGTTGAGCGGGTGGTGATGGCAGCGGTTGGCACCGAATCCAGACACGGGATTTCTGATGCGGTGGATGTGGTATGGCCCTCTGATTCTACCCTCAGCGCTTGGGTGACCGAGGCAGCTGAGGCGTGCTTGCGAAACGATGGTGTCGGTTGGCAAGGCTTTGCGCGTGCAGTGGTCCCCAAGGCCATGGCGTCCATCGGTGTTTTGCGTGAGCTCGACGGCGGTCTTGAAGGTGTGTGGGCAGCAGAACGGGAGTTTCGTGTGGCCGGGCCGAATGGGGTGGTCATCGGCTTGAAGGCCGATCGGCTTGATGTGGTGGATGGCCTTGCTGTGGTCACCGACTTGAAGCTCGGAAAGCCACCCACTGATGCCAAAAAAGAAGAGACCCGCAGACGAAAAGTTCTGGAGGCAGTGAGGGCAGGAACCTTGCTGCAGGGCGCACTTTACGCACGGTCGATGCCAGGTGCAAAAGGGAGATATCTCTACATAGAATCCGATATTGATATGCCGGTGCGTGAATTTGAGTTTTTACCGGATGACCAAGAGATTCAGGACATGACCGATCTCATTGTCGAGGAAGTGTCTGATGCGCTCAGCGCAGGGGCGGTTTTTCCGAGGGTGAGCGAGGCGACCAAAGACAAGACCCCAGCGGCCTGTGGGTATTGCCCAGTTCGAGAGGCCTGCATCATTGGAGATAGTGGCATGCGCCAAGCCTTTATGGCCTTGGTTGGCGCAAAAAATACGTCCGCAGCGCAACGGGCGAGGCACGCCCTTTGGTGGCGTGGTCAACCAGGGGAGTCATCGTGAGTCAGTTAAAATCAGATACTGAAGCCCGTCGAGTCGCACGGACGGAGTTTCGCCGTCCAGTCGTTTTGCGGGCCGGGGCGGGCACTGGAAAAACGGCAGCACTTGTGGCCCGGGTGGTGGCCTGGGTGACTGGAGAGGGCTGGAACCGCTCTGTGGCTGCCTTAAAAGACGATGCGAGCTCATCGGTTGTCGCAGGCCGAACCCTTCAGCGGGTGGTGGCCATCACATTCACCGAGGCTGCGGCAGCGGAAATGGCTGAACGCATTGCGGTGGCCCTTCATGCGCTCACCATTGGAAACCCAGTCACTGGAATGGATATTGACGCGTTGGATGCACAGGCCACCGTGCGCGCCCGAGCATTGTTGCCGGCGGTTGACCAGCTCGAGGTACGGACCATACACGCTTGGTGTCGTAATATTTTGGCCCAGTTTCCGCTCGAGGCACGCATTCATCCAAATTTCGAGGTGGATGCAAGCGGTGATGTGGTCGCGGGTTGGGTGCGCTCCACGGTCGAGGCTCAGATGAGCGCTGCTCTCGCTGGAGACAGGCCAGAGGTCATCCTGGGCTTGCTGGGTCGCGACATCAGCCCGACCGATATCGAGATGGCAGTTCAGGAGTTGGTGTCGAGGGCGATTGAGGTGGGCGACGAGTCAAAAGATCCGTTCAATATTAATGAGTTGAACGCATTCTGGCTCCGTGCTCGAGATGCTGTGACCCGGGTGCTTTTACGTATTTCTGGTGCTTTTGATGGCGAGAAAAAAATACTCAATGGAAAAGCGCTGCTCAAGGGCCTCACGGAATTTCGAGGTGGCCTGGTTCCTGGTGCATCCATCGACGATGTGAAGGGTTTGTTGGCGGTGTATCTCCCGAAAAATCTGAGGAATCATTTGGTCAAAGCCTGGATCAAGGATGGTGGCGGAAAAGCTGAATCTGCAGCCATCGCCCCCTTCGTTACAGCGCTGTCTGCAGAGGCTCAGGCGCTGGTGTACATTTTGAAGTGCATTGAAGGGCTCGACGCCGAGGGATACCAGCTGGCGAAACGATTGGTTTTACCTGCGGTGAGCGAGGTGCAAGATTTAAAGCGCTGCCAAGGCGTGCTGGGTTTTTCAGACCTGTTGGTGCGGGCGGCCCGCTTGCTCAAGACCCCAAAAATTGCAGAACGTGTTCGAGCACGCATCGATCAACTATTGGTCGATGAGTTTCAAGACACCGATCCCGGCCAATGCGACATTGTTCGGGCCATCGCCCTTCAAGGAGAACTGGGTTTGAGGCCTGGGCTATTTTTGGTTGGTGACCCAAAGCAATCGATTTACGGCTGGCGGAGTGCAGATTTGGGTGCCTATGAAGACTTTGTCTCAGAGGTGTTGGCGGCTGGGGGAGTAGAGCACGGGTTGATTCAGAACTTTCGCTCTACATCGAATCTTTTGTCGGAGGTTGACCGCTGTATGGAGGGGCTGTTGTTGCCCATACCGGGCATTCAGCCCTCACATGAGGCGCTTGTCGCAGCGAGAGGCCCTGGGGGCGATGATCCACCGGTTGAGATTTGGGTAAGCTGGCCTTGGGAAAATGGGAGTCCACAGCTGAGGGGCAACGCACAGCCTGCTCGGCTGATTGAGGCATCTGCTTTGGCCGCAGACATTGTGAGGCTGCACGGGGAGGGCGTTTGTTTTTCAGAGATTGGGGTCTTGTTCCGGTCATCGACTGCACTTCATATCTACCAGCGGGCCTTGCGAGACGCGGGCATCCCCTATGAGGTCACCCGTGACCGTAATTATTATAAACGCCGTGAGGTCGTCGAGGCGATAGCGATGATTCGGGCGGTGTTGGACCCAGTGGACACATTGGCCTTGGTGTCTTTTTTACGCTCCGATATGGTGGGGGTTCCAGATGCCGCATTATTGCCCTTGTGGGCCGGTGGCTTCCCTCAGGCTTGGGCCGATTTACAGTTACAGCCTGTAGCGTCCTGCGTGGCACTTATCGCTCAAGCAAAGGCTCAAACCATCCAGGTCGAAGCCCATGTCGATGGGCTCAATAACTTGCGGGATTGGGCAACACGTTTGACTGAGGTTGTTGAGCGGGTCGCTCAGTTACGCAAGTCGTTTTTGGAGATGCCAGCCGATCTGTGGGTGGAGCATATGAGGACGGCATTATTGCCCGATGTCTTGGGGGCTGTGGCCTACCAAGGCGCATATCGAGTTGCCAATCTTGAGCAGTTGTTTCGGGTCTTATGTGGTCAAATTGAGCTGTGCGAAGGCGATGTCCGGTCTGTGATTCGAGGCCTCCGAGATGCCATCAGTCGCGAACGTGAGGCGGAAGAGAGTCGGCCCAGCGGAAAGCGCTCTGCGGTTCAGATGATGACCATCCATAAATCAAAAGGCTTGGCCTTTACACACACCTATCTGGTGGATTTACACCACGCATTTATGTCCTCGGGTGCTTCAAAGAAAACGACGGTTGACCAGCGCCACGGTATTCAAATCGCCGGGCTATGGCCCCCAAGCTTTGACCAGGTCTGGGCACGCTCCCAGCGGATAGAGGAAGCTGAGCGGGTTCGTTTGCTGTATGTGGCAATGACCCGTGCCAGAGACCGTTTGGTCCTGATGGGGGCTTGGCCAGAGACCCTCCGGTCTCTTAATTTCCCTCGGTCCATCATCGACTTGCTCGGGGCCCGCACACCGGGTTTACCGGATGCCCAGGTCCTGGCTCAAACCCTTTCGCCAGACCAAGATCAGGTAGATATTGACCAAATTCGGTGGGTTTTTCCAGGAAAACTGGGCCGGGTAGCACCGGCACCGGTAGCCGGCGGCTCTGATTCGGGGGCCAGCGTGTTGGCCGCTACACCACTCACGGCCCTCAAGGCGGCTGAACACCGGCAGGGCCGTCGATGGTCAATGGGGCCTTCTGCCACATCGGATAAAGTTCAAACATCAGCAAAGGGTCCACCCTTGGCCCAAACCCAAAGGCGATGCGACACAGCTTCGGGCGTTACCAAGTCTAAAGTGGCAAAAGGTGTGGGCACGGCGATTCACCAATTGATTGAGGATGTGGCGAATGGGGCGGGGGACTGCTCCGATAAAGCCCTTGATGATGCTC
>DBIS01000050.1 GCA_002296975.1 Deltaproteobacteria bacterium UBA796
CACGGTGTACACCTCTGAAGGGCGCTTGGCGATCAAGCACGCTCGATTTGGAGATGATCCCAATCCGTTGGACCCAACTTGTACGTGTTACACCTGCCGGTCTTTTAGCCGGGCATACCTCCGGCATCTCTTTCAATCCAACGAAATTCTTGCCCCACGACTGCTTTCTTTGCACAACGTGGCTTTCTACCAAACGCTGATGTCTAAAATCCGTTCCGCCATCCGGAGTGGGCCAGAAGCACTCAAAACGCTTCGGACAGATGCTGCGATGTGGACGGCCCCTGCCCGCTGAATGGTCAACACTTGGAGCCCTCATGGCCACACTCGACAACACAAATACCGAAGTCTCTACCATGGTGCATTTTGAAGGCGCAGCCGACGCGTCCAACCCACTTGGGGGCCTCGTCCCGATCATTTTGATGTTCGGTATATTTTGGTTTGTCTTGATTCGGCCGCAAAACAAAGAGCGCGAGGCCCACAAAACCTTGGTGGCTGCGCTTCAAAAAGGTGACAAAGTGGTCAGTAAATCGGGCCTTCACGGTCGGGTTTACTCGGTCGGAGAAACCACTGTTGAACTTGAGATAGCTGACAAAGTGCGCATCACCGTCGACAAGATGTCTGTCGCACGGAAGGGAGAAGTTTAATGTCTGGAACTTGGTGGAGCCGTTTTTCGGTCATCGTCATTACAGTGCTTTGGGGCATTTGGATGGTGGCACCGACCTTTTTGGGCGAGTCATCTCAACAAATGCTCGAGGCGCAAGCTGCTGCAGCGTCTGGCAACACAGAAGAGGCGAGTGACGCCGAGGTTGAGGGCCCATGGTGGCTCAGTTTGCTTCCCGAAGGTCGCATCAGTCTGGGGCTAGACCTTCAAGGTGGCATCGACATGACTTTGTCTGTCGAGGTTGACGAGGCTGTTGTGTCGGCCGTGCATCGGGATGTTGGCCCCCTCAAGACGATGGCTGCCGAAGATGGACTTCGCCTGGCGGACGTCCGGCGTAAGCGTGGCGAGCCCATCATGTTGTTGACGGGTGAAGATGGTGTGCCCAGCGAAGAGATTCGCCGCTTTATGAGCAAGCGCTTTGACACCTATGAGTTTTTGGATGTCCGCAAGGTAGATGGTCGGGAGTATCATGCCTTTGGTGTGCTTCCAGCCCAGGCCAAGTACATCGGCGATCGGGCGGTGGAACAGGCGCTTGAAACCCTCCGCTCTCGGATTGATGAGACGGGTGTGAAAGAGCCTTCTATCGTACTCAAGGGTGGAAACCGCATCAACGTGCAGTTGCCGGGTATCGAAAATATTGAAGAGGCTGTGGCCGCGATTGGAACGACTGCTGTACTCGAGTTTATGTTGGTCGATGAAGAGGCTGACGAGATTGCGCTCGATAGGGGTTTGCTTGACGCAGAGAGCAAGTTGACGCCGGATCAGTTCGCCGACGATTTTTACCTGAGCGACTGGATGGCTCGCCAAGGGCGAATCAACGCCAAGTCTCGGGTCATGTTTGAGTATGATGACCGGGGTGAAGAGGGCCAAGTCCGCAGCCGTGCTGTGGTGGTTCGGGACCGCATCATCTTGACGGGTGACGATGTGAACGATGCGTCTGTCGCGATGAACCAATACAATGAGCCCTATGTTGGGCTTGAATTCAAACCCCGAGGCGGCAAGCTATTTTGCGACATCACCACTGAAAATGTCGGACGGCGGTTTGCGATTGTTCTCGACAATAAAGTTCGCTCAGCCCCCGTTATCCGCGAGGCCATTTGTGGTGGACGCGCCAGCATCGAGATGGGTGTTCAGGATTACCAGCAAGGCTTGAAAGAGGCTTCTATTCTTGCACTCGTGCTTCGGACCGGCGCGCTGCCTGCTCCGGTGACCATCGGCGATGTGCGGACGGTTGGTGCGAGTATGGGCGCTGACGCCATCGCAGCTGGAAAGCTGGCCACCATGGTTGGCGGCACCTTGGTTTTGGTCTTTATGGTTCTGTTTTACCGTGTGGCCGGCGTGGTGAGTTGCATCGCTTTGGTCGCCAATATTTTGCTGGTGATGGCGTTGCTCGCTGCGGCAGGAGCGACGTTGACCTTGCCGGGTATCGCCGGAATTGCGCTCACCGTTGGTATGGCGGTGGACTGCAATATCATTGTCTATGAGCGCATTCGAGAAGAGCTCCGCTTGGGTAAAAACTCTCGCTCCGCGGTAGATTCAGGGTTTTCCAGTGCCATGACTGCGGTTTTGGATGCCAACATCACCACGTTTATCGCTGGTGTGGTTCTCTACACCTACGGAACTGGGCCCATCAAGGGCTTTAGTGTCACGTTGATGATCGGTATCATCACCACCCTGTTTACAGGAATCTTCGTCAGCCGGACGATGATGAACTTCATCACGCGGAAAGCATCCGTTCGTCTGTCGATTTGAGGTCGCCATGTATCTGATTAAGCCTGGAAAAAACTACGATTTCGTTGGTCGGCGGAAGCCCGCAGCCATCGTATCCTTCTTAATGGTGGTCATCAGTTTAGGACTCTTCTTCGTGAAGGGTCCAAACTGGGGCATCGACTTCACCGGTGGCACCGAGGTTCACCTCAAGTTCAACGAAACTGTGGACATCTCAGAGGTGCGGACAGCGTTGCAGCAGCTCAAACTGGGCTCAGATGCCGTACAGCAGATCGGGACGGTCGAAGAGGGTGAGTATGTCATTCGTATTCAAGATCCGGAGTTTGGTGCCCGGGAGGCTCGCGAACTTGTAGAAGAGTCGCTCGTCGGCCAGTTCGGTAAGGACTGGATTTCAGAGACCACCTACACCGCCGAAGTGGGCGCCCGTTTGACGGTCCACTACACAGGCGGTCCAGTGACTGTTGGCGATGTCCAAAGCGCAGTCGATGGCATTCCAGGAGCCGTGGCCGCCCCGGCATTAGATGATAATGTTGTGTATGTGAACCTGCCTGGCTTGGCCTCCAAGATTGGTGGCAAGCTTAGACAGGCCCTTCCTGACCGCGACTTTCAGGTTCTCAAGGTTGACTCTGTTGGCCCCAAAGTCGGTGGTGAGCTTGGAGAGCAGGGCTTTATTGCCATTTTGGCCACCTCGCATTGATTCTTGTTTACGTCGGCTTTCGCTTCGAC
>DBIS01000402.1 GCA_002296975.1 Deltaproteobacteria bacterium UBA796
TCTCGGCCAAAATTTCGCCGATAATCAACGCGCCAATCGGCGTGCGACTGGCTGGCTTCAAAATGAACGGGCACCCCATAGCGATGGCCGGGGCGATTTTGTGGGCCACCAAATTGAGTGGAAAGTTAAACGGTGCAATCAAACTGACCGGCCCGATCGGTACCCGGCGAAACATGCCTCGGTATCCGTCTGCCCGCTCCGAGATACCCATTTCAAGCACCTCACCACTGACCCGAACAGCCTCACCGGCAGCGTAACGAAAGGTGTCAATCAAGCGGGTAACCTCACCCCGAGCAGCGGTGATTGGTTTTCCGGCCTCTATGCACAAACTCATCGCGAGCTCATCAAAGCGCTCCTCGAAACGACGCACACAATGGTTGAGCACTGCTTGCCTGGCGTGGGCTGGGAGGCGTCGCATGGGCGCAGTGGCTTTGACTGCGGCACCGATGGCCGTGTCGATGACGGCTTGGTCTGCGAGGGCGACATGGCTAACGACCTGGGCGCTAAACTTGTCGATGACAGCCAAATCTAGGTTTGCTGCGACGGGCATATTGGCCAAATAATATGGATAGCTGGCTTGGAGCATACAGTCCTCTGACGATGGGAGCGGACGGTGTATCCCGACGGGGGCCCATTCTGCCTTGGGTCAATGCAGCTTGGCCAAAACCGCTGGGCGAAAATATAATCTCCGAGCCGGACTGGACTCAGCCCGGCCACCTGAAGCGCCGAGCAAACAACGAGAACAGTGCACCACAAGTGCCTGCTCAGCGGCCTCATGACCCAAGCGTTTTGCCTCTGCCAAGCGTCCAAGTAAAATACTCGGACCCTGGGCATCCATCGGGCCTGAAATTGCGTGCTCGACACCACATGTCTCGCAGGTGTGAAAACCAGGTGCATCAACGGTCATCGGCGCCTCACAATCCAGGCAGGCGGCGGTGTCTGTCGTGGCCAATAAAGCTAAAATTTTCATGACAGACCGGGTCCGATAGGCCCGCTGAGCGATCAATGTGAAATAGCGGTGAACGGCCAGCATGACCGAGCCCAAAAATACCGGGGCAACCAGGCCCAGATACCGCCCGGCCATGATCTGTGGGGCCAAACTGAAACACATGGCCACCAGTAGCCCCAAGGGCCAACCCCACAGCAACCACCACCACCCAGAACGCCAAGAGATGGGGGTCTTTCGAGTCACCCTTCGATGCAAAATAAGCTGGTTTGCCCAAGTCTCATGCGCCCCGATGGATGTCATCAACTGGCGAAGATCCACCTGAGAAACAGGGGCATCGAAATCATCAGCATCGAGCTTGAGATTACAAAATGCACACACCCCTGCGCCGAGACAACTTGGACATGGCGGAAACGCGCAATGGGGGCAGTTTGAGGGCATCCCTAGGGCAAATCCACAACCAGATTGAGGCCGGCGTACCATAAGGTGATGGCGTACTCACCGTTGCCCGACGGCGCCACGGGGGCAGTCTCTGGATCAGCCAAAAATGACGCTTTGGACTTGGTTATTTTATAATCAGGAAACCATACCCAAGCCAAAGATGCACCCAGGTTCACCCGCGAGCCAAGCTGTTTCCGAAGGCCCACTCGATTGTCGACCGATGAAAAATCAATATTGCCTGGATGAACCCAAGCCTCGGGGACCGCCGATGATGCGTAATGACTCCGAAGCATCACAGACCAGTCCGACAACTCTATATCTGCTCGCAGGCCAAAGTCATGAGCATCCTCCATCCCCGTATACTGATCCGCAGCCTGGTTGCCCAAGTCAGGCAAGTACTCCAGGCCGATTTTTTTCAAAATACGGGACATCGCCCGATCTTCTGCGCCCAGTCTGGGAGACACAAGCTCAAAACTAGACTGTGACAATGTACTCCACTCGGTCCAACCCCCTTCGAGGCTTAGCCATACCCGGCCCAGTTTGTGCGACACCGCACCATGAGCCTGGGCCGGAAGCACCATCACACCCTCTAGGCCACTTTCCAGGCGTAAATCAAATGAGGTCGACGGCCTTAAAGACAAATCCCCGGCCAAGTTCACCCGGACCCGGCTTCTGTAATCCAAAGCGAAAACCCAATCGGGCACAGCCGTCACGCGGGCGCCCACAGTCCCGCCAAAACCCCACCCATTAAGCTCTGAAACGTCCACCCGACCTTCAAACATCTTGAGGCCGATGAGTGGTTCGGTTTGTGAGCCGAAAAGCTGGGTCAAGACGGCGCCCGAGTCGAGGGCAAAATAGGAGTTCGCCAACACCCGCGAGGTGACGAAACCCACACCAAAACTAAAGCCTTCGATGGGCTTCGCGGCGATCATGCTCTCGAATTCGAAAACCTCTATGCCGCCACTGATGCGATGAAAACGCTGAGCACTGTCCTCATCGCCACTGGAGTCTGGGCGTGAAATCGGTGAGCCTAGACTAAAACCCAGGGCAAAATCGGGCCTAGAGAATACCGGCACGCTGAGGGCGATAAAGGGGACAATGACACTACCCGAGGCGACTTCGGCTTGTTCGCTCGCCAATTTGGCAGAGTAAGCGGTCACAAATGTGCCCAGGTCGACCATCACAGTAAAGCCATCCCCATCTACCGGGGCAGCAGGGTTGTAGACCAAGCCCTGTACGCCCGCCTCGCCCGCACCAGAGAAAGCACCACCGACCATCGGTAAGCCCCAGCCAGAAGGGGTCCCCCGTGCCCAGCCCTCAGCGGACCATAGCGCCATCAGCACACTAAAAAAAAGGTGCTTCAACTGTCGACACTTTCTGAGCGATGAACAAACTCACGCCTGCCTGGACCATATGCCCCAGCGATTTGGCCTTTGCCCCTCAGCAGCCAGCGCGTGGTCATCAGGCCTTCGACGCCGACCGGCCCACGGGCGTGAATCTTGCCGGTAGAAATACCCACCTCCGCACCCAAACCAAAACGGTAGCCATCGGCAAAACGGGTAGAGGCATTATGAAAAACACTCGCAGAATCAACCCTGCGCAAAAAGTGGTCAGCGGCCTCTACGTCATCGGTCACAATCGCGTCGGTATGACCACTACCGTCACGGTGTACCCTCGCGATAGCCTCATCGATACCCGCCACCGCACGCACCGCCAGGATCAAATCGCCGTACTCTATGTGTCCATCCTCTGGGCCAGCTGCACAGCCACCCTCCAGCACAGCCAAACACTCTGGGTCTGCGCGCAACGTGACCCCGGCACTCATTAACGCCGCACCGACCACGCCCAGTTTGGGCAAAAAATCAGTGTGCACCCACAAGGTCTCAGTGGCATTGCACGCCGATGGATAGTCACACTTGCCGTCTACAGCCAAACGTGCAGCCATCACCGGGTCTGCGCCTTTATCGATGTACAAGGTACACACCCCCTCTGCATGACCCAAAACCGGAATGCGAGTTGCACCCTGAATATGCCGGACCATCGCACCAGAGCCACGGGGAATGACTAAATCAATCTCCTGGTCCAACTCCAATAGCGCAGCGACGCTCGCGCGGTCCTCAACGCCAACGACCACTTTTTTGGGTAGGCCGTGAGAAGACAATGCCTGTTGAATACACCCGACCAACATGGCATTGGTGTGTACCGCCTCACGCCCGCCCTTCATAATCACCGCGTTGCCCGAACGCATCGCCAAGCCGCCAATCTGAACCACCGCATCCGGTCGGCTCTCAAAGATAATCAGCAACACGCCGATTGGACTCATCACCTGAGACAAGACCAAGCCGTCATCAAGGGTGGTGCGCCGCAAGATACGCCCAACAGGGTCTTCAGAGGCCGCGAGGGCGCGAGTGCCTTCACATAATGTCGCAATTTTTTCTGGGCTCAACTTCAGGCGAGACAGCAGAGGTGCTGCCAAACCCGAAACAGCAGCCGCCTCAAGGTCTAAGGCATTCGCCTGTAGAATCTCAGCGCTGCGGGCCTCGAGAATGTCCGCCAAGGTCTGCAGTGCAGCCGTGCGGGTCTCCGCCTCGGACACGGAAAACTGCCACTGTGCAGCCCGTACATCTCGGGCCAAATCGGTGAGCGTACTCATACTTCCTCCAAAACTAGATTGTCTCTGGTAATCAGTGCATCGTGATTTCTGGCCGCGAGGGGCGGACGCCCTGCAATCCAATCCGCAGCAGCAGCTGCATCGCAATTCACCATGCCGCGCCCCACCATTACCCCGTTTCCGTCCAAAAGTTGAACGACGGCACCACGCTGGAAATGGCCCGTGATCGACACCACGCCAGCTGCCAGCAACGATGCTCGCCGATTTTTAAGTGCAGCGACGGCACCGTCATCCAAAACAAATGTCCCTTCAATCGGCGTTCCCCAGGCCACCCAGCGGCGCCGCGCGCTCATGCCAGCCTTCGCCACAAACCAGGTACCCACCTGCTCGCCGGCCAGCACCGCGCCCAATGCCGACCCATCAAGTCCACTGGCAATCACGGTATGACAGCCCGATCCCACCGCCACCTTAGCGGCTGCCACCTTGCTCGCCATGCCGCCGCGACCCATATTGCTCCCCGGGCCACTCGCCTCAAATCCGCCCCAATCCTGCGCTACACGATGCAATACCTTGGCCCCCGGATGCCGTGTTGGGTCGCGCTCATACAAGCCTGCGACGTCGGTCAACAGCACCAACAAGTCTGCTCCGAGCTTGCTGGCCACAATCGCGCTGAGCCCATCGTTATCACCAAAAACCGGTGACTTTACATCACGGAGTTTAAGCTCGGCCACAGAAATCGCGTCATTTTCATTGATAATCGGCACCACCTTGTGACCCATCAGTCGCACCAAAGTGTTTCGAATATTTAAGTATCGAGGCCGGTCGTCAAAGTCACTCCTGGCCACCAATACCTGGCCCACTTTCACCCCGGCACGGCCAAATGCTTCTGAATACATCGCCATCAGGTAGCTTTGGCCAACAGCAGCTGCGGCTTGGCGGTCGACCAGGGACTGAACGGGGGTGGATAAACCCAGCTGATGGGCGCCAAGCCCAACAGCACCGCTGCTGACGACTAATAATTCCTTGCCTTGAGCTTGGGCCTCAGCCATCACAGCCACCAACAGAGAAAGCCGTTTTAGGTCGAGCCTACCTGTTGCATCGCTCACCGCCCGGGTGCCCAGTTTGACCACCACACGGCGGGCATCAGCGATAGGTTGTCTTACCTTGTCCTGCATGGGCCCCAAGCTAATTCATCGGGCGACTCAAAACACATGTGCACTTCTGGTTTTACTGTCTTTCGTGCCCACGACCGAGTACCTTCTGGGTGGCATCGCCCAAAAAAAAATCGGCCCAAATGGAGCCCCCTATCAAATTGACCGAAAAAGACGTCTTGGCTGCACAACAATCGTGGGCTCAGGCCGTCGTCGAGGTCGGACTCGCCGATCGCTGGGAGGCCGCGCACGCACGGGCCACAAAGCTCGTCAGCGACCATTATATTCTCGACGGGAGCCTGTTGTTTTGTCCAACCAAGGCATCATTAAGTCAATTTCGCCAAAATCTCGACGCGGCGGTCTCGTATTTTGTGGGCAATAATATGGACTTCCACGAAGACACGGGCTTTGCACTTCAACCTTGGTCTGCAGTACGCTTTGAAAATTTCGGCATCCAAATCACCGGTGATTTTGCCGTCACCATGGGCAACTACTTTTTTCAAAATGCCGGAGGAGTGACACTCAAAGCCGAATACACCCTCGTTTACCGAGCGCTTCAGGGCATAGGCCTGAGAATCGTCGCCCACCACTCCGCCATCCCGTTCGAGGCGTAGAACCAATGAAAGATCCCAAACCCATGCCAAATGACTTTGAAGGCACAGCCTTGCTCGATGGCTTCAAAACGCCGCACCTTCTGGAGCAAATCGTCGACTCCGTGGCCGACCCCATCTTTGTCAAAGACGAAGCGCACCGTTGGATCATGCTCAATGAGGCCTTGTGTACCTTCTTGGGGCATCCCCGTGAGGCCTTGCTCGGCAAAACCGACCACGACTTTTTCCCAAAAGAAGAAGCCAATATTTTTTGGGCCAAAGATGCCGAGGTGTTCGCCTCTGGCTTGACCAATGTCAACGAAGAGTCCTTCACCGACGCAGAAGGTAAAACCCATACCATCGTCACAAAGAAATCCATCTTTTTGGATGCCCAAGGAAAAAAGGTACTGGTCGGTATCATCCGAGACATCACCGATCTCAAAGACTCTCAGGCCGCCCTAGAGGCCGCACGGGATGAGCTTGAGGAGCGGGTAAAAACCCGTACAGCCCAGACCGAAAAAGCCACCGAACTGCTGCATCAGTCTCAAAAAATGGACGCGATCGGAAAACTCGCCGCTGGCGTGGCCCACGACTTCAACAACCTCCTCACTGTGGTCCAAGGCAACCTCGAGCTGATCATGCTCAGTGGGGCTGGAAACACTCAGCTCGAAGGCTTGGCAGACCAAGCCTTGGGGGCCGTCCGACGCGGGGCCACCCTCACCCGCCGAATGCTCGATTACGCTGAGCATAAACCACGCCATCCTCGTCCCACCAACCTCAGCCCATTGGTTCGCGGCGTTCAGATGCTCCTCAGTCGAACCCTAAGCGCCG
>DBIS01000248.1 GCA_002296975.1 Deltaproteobacteria bacterium UBA796
CCGGTCCCAGTCGCCTGTGCTTGCGCCGAAGACCTTGCCCTGTCCTGTCCAATTCACGCCATCAACACTGGTAGCGAGGCCGATATTGAAATCACCGTTCCGCTCGCCCGCGTAGAGCATCATGAAGGCGTCACCATTTTCGAACACAACAGGATGGCTTACGCCGTTGCGCTCAAATTTATTGCCGGAGCCGACAAAGACGGAGCCGTTGGTGGCCTCAAAATGGCCATCTGCATTGGCGGTTGCGGCCCCGATAGATTGTGTTCCGGTGCGATCGGTGAGGGTTGTCCAGGAGAATGCGGTGCCGTCGTCTTGAGGCAGGGTTGAGCCGATTCGAATGCCCCCATTGGAGTTGGGGCCGGCGTGCCCAAGGTCGAGCCAGGCACCGGCGACAACCTCAATCGACCAGCCCACAGATACCGCGGCGATAGCAAAGCCTGGGATTAGCGGTGCAGCGAGGGTGCCCGTGTGCTCTCCGCGCACTTGAAAGGCGTTGGTGCCGCTGCCTTGCATGGCGATAGAGGGCGGTGCGTGGAGGTCGTCAATCACGACGCCTTCACCGAATTCGCGACTGGCAGCAATGGGCGCCCACCGGATGCCATCTCTGCTTTCGGCGCCAGCGATGGTCCATTCCAGGCCGTCCCATTCGCTGAACCACATTTGCCAACGACCATCTCGGTGATGGACGACTGGGGCTGCTGCACCCTGTTCAGACTCAAACACAGGCAAGGGGTCGGCGACCCAATTGATCAGATCTTCGCTGGTGGCGTGACCGATGCTCCATGTGTCGCCATCGAAGGCGCTGTACAACATGCGCCACATCAAGGTCTCTGCATCATAAACGACGGTTGGGTCGGAAATGTGCTCGCCTTCGTGGGGGTGGGCTGGCAGGAGGACAGGCTCGGCGTTGACCTTGAAGGTGTAGCCATCCTCTGAACTGCCCATGCCGATAACGCTGCGCCCAGCGTCCAAAAGGGCTGCGTCCGGTTCTTCTGCAGCATCAAAAAACAGGTGGAGGTCGGTGGGGCCTGTGGTGAGGGTCGGGCCGCCTACTGCCATCATCCAGTCGTGAAGCCCTGGCTCGAGGGTGGGAACTTGGTCGTGGCTCCAGTCACCGACATAATCGCCGGTGGAAGCGCCCCAAATCGTGCCTTCAGAGGCGTAAAGTAGCCGGCCGTTGATTTCGGAAAAGCTGGGGTCGGAGATGGCGAGGACGGTGTCGTGGGTGTCATCGAGCTTGAAGCTCGTGCCCATGGCGTTGTCGGTATAGATCAAGTCGCCGTCGTCGTCGTGGCGCAATTGTGTGGTGCTTCGAAACAGGCCGTCTGCATTTGGTATCCACAGACGCCAGGTGCCTTCGACCCAAGTGAGGGTCCACACATCGTCCACCAATAAGCCTTCACCCAAGATGTCGACATTGGTCATGCGGGCGTGGCCCAAGCTGTCGCTGTGGTCTGAATACACCGCAGCGGTGACAGCGGTTTGTTGCCATGGGTTGATGGCCTCAATGGTGTCTTGGGTGGTGTCCAACACTGAGATGTTGTGGTCGGTTCGGTTGGCGACAAAAGCGAGACCTGTGGATGGGTCGATCACGATGTCGACCGGGTCGCTCATCACCTGAACAGTGTCGCTGCCGTTGGTCCCACGGTCTGAGGGGATGGGGTTAGCGGGGTCGGAGAGGTCGACCAAGGAGATGAAGTCATTGAAGACGCGGGTACGGGCGACCGGGGATTCTCGGAGGCTGATAAAGCCGAGATCCGAGGCGATGTCGATGCCCATGGCCATGCTTGGCAGATCCAGGCTGGTGGCGCCTAGGGTGTGAACCTCGTTGGTGCCATCGCCGAGATCGAGGTTGTCCCACGGGATAGCCAGCAAGCTGCCCCCATCAAATATTTGATAAGGGTTTGCGTTGGTGACCAACAGGGTGGGCGCATCTGGGTCGCCGACGAAGCTCAAGGCATTGGGGCCGGAGATGCAGTTCCCAATTCCCACCTGGCCAAACTCGTATTGGCCATCGGGGTATTCGGCACATTCGCCGAGGTATGGAAGCTCCGAAACGCGGATGCAACCAGAGGCAAGAAATAAACTTGGGATGAGGATACGCATGGCGGCCAAAGGTAGCCCGAAAAGGACGATAAGGCCACGTGTGTAGCCCTTTGGGTTCGGCTATTTTTTTGGGGCGCTTTGGGGCGCTTTAAAGCAAGCCCAAGGCGGCGTGTGCTGCCGCGAGACGGGCGACTGGCACCCGGTAGGGTGAGCAGCTCACATAATCGAGGCCGACTTTGTGGAAAAAGCCCACACCGGTTGGGTCTCCACCATGCTCACCACAGATGCCAACCTTGAGGCGGGCGTTGCTGTGGCGGCCACGTTCGGTACCCATTTGGACCAGCTGACCAACGCCTTCGATGTCAAACTTGGCCAACGGAGAGTCACTCAAAATCCCGGCAGCCAGGTATGGGGTGAGGAACTTGCCCATATCGTCTCGGGAAAACCCGTAGGTCATTTGGGTAAGGTCGTTGGTGCCAAAGCTAAAGAAGTCAGCATGCTTGGCGATCTGCTTGGCCCGTAAAGCCGCCCGTGGGAGCTCGATCATGGTGCCGACCTTGTAGGCGATGGTCATGTTTTGCTCGGCCAAGACCGCTTCGGCGACCTCGACAGCATGCTCACGGCAGACGCGAATTTCACCTTCGGTGGCAACGAGTGGAATCATGACCTCTGGGATGACCGTGATGCCTTCGCGTGTGAGTTGGCAGGCGGCCTCAAAAATAGCGCGCACTTGGGTTTGGTAAATCGCTGGGGATGTCACGCCGATACGACAACCGCGATGGCCCATCATGGGGTTGATCTCGTGGAGTTCTTTGAGGCGTTCGGTTAAAACGTCGGTGCGCACGCCCAGGTCTTGCGCCACTTGGTTGACGTCCTCTGGACGGCTGGGCAGAAACTCGTGGAGGGGTGGGTCCAGCAGTCGGATGGTGACGGGCAGGCCGTCCATCGCACGAAAAATTTCACAAAATGCGGAGCGCTGGAGCGGTAGGATTTCGCTCAAGGCTCGGCTGCGGGTGCGTTCGTCCTTGGCCAGAATCATTTGGCGCATGGCCCGGAGTGCCTCGGGCTGGAAAAACATATGCTCGGTGCGGCACAGGCCGATGCCCACCGCCCCCAAAGCGCGAGAGCGGGTGGCGTCTGAGGCATTGTCGGCGTTGGCGCGGACTTCCAGGCGGGCTCGTTTGTCGGCCCAGCCGAGCAGTTGCGCCATGGCGCCGGAGTCGGTGGGTGGAGCGATGGTTGGGACTCTGCCCTCCATCACTTCGCCCGTTCCGCCATCGATGGTAATCCAGTCTCCACGCCGAATGACGGTGTCGCCCGCATAAAATAAGGCGCGGGCATAATCGACCGCGATTTCGGAACACCCAACCACACACGGCCGGCCCATGCCCCGTGCCACGACTGCCGCGTGAGAGGTTTGGCCTCCGCGAGAGGTCAAGATACCCGTGGAGACTGTCATCCCCTGAATGTCCTCGGGGCTGGTCTCCATGCGGACCAAGATGACGTTCTCTCCACGTTCTGAAAGGTCTTGGGCCTCGTCGGAGTTAAAGACCACGATACCGGAGGCGGCGCCGGGGCTGGCGTCGAGCCCTTGAGCGATAATCTTCCGTTTGGCGTCTGGGTCGAGCATGGGCCGCAGCACCATCTCGAGGCTGGCTGGCTCGATGCGGCTGAGCGCCTCGTCGGAGCTAATCAGTCCTTCTGCGACCATGTTCACAGCGATCTGTACCGCAGCGGCCGGGCTTCGTTTTCCTGTCCGTGTTTGGAGCAGGTAGAGCTTTTTGTCTTCGACGGTAAACTCGATGTCTTGCATGTCCTTGAAGTGGGTTTCGAGGACTTTTTGGATGGCGTTCAGCTCAGCATAAATCTCGGGCATGGCCTCGCTGAGTGGTAAGCCTTGTGCGCCCTTTTGGTCGCCGCACAGCGGGCCTGGGGTGTGGGTGCCAGCGACGACATCTTCGCCTTGTGCGTTGGGGAGCCACTCACCGAAGAAAATGTTGGACCCATCTTTTGGGTCACGGGTGAAGCAAACGCCGGTTGCGGAGGTGTCGCCCATATTGCCGAAGACCATCGCCTGAATGTTGACGGCCGTGCCGGTGTTGTCTGGGATGTTCTGTGACTTGCGGTAGTAGCGCGCACGGGGGGTGTTGAAGCTTCGGAACACGGCGTTGATGGCCAGTCGGAGTTGGTCTTGCGGATGTTCTGGGAAATGTCCGTGGCCTTCCTCGATGACGGCTTTGAGGGTGGTGATCAGGGTTTTGAGTTCGTCGACTGACAGATCGGCTTCCTCGCGGCCCTGGCGAACTTGGTCTGCTGCTCTGGCGAAGCGGGTGTAGTGGATTCCCAAGACGACATCGCCGAACATGGTGATGAAGCGCCGGTACGAGTCGTAAGCAAAGCGAGGGTTGCCGCTCTTTTTTGCCAGGCCAGCCACGGTGATGTCGTTGAGGCCAAGGTTGAGGACCGTGTCCATCATGCCGGGCATGGAGACCGGGGCCCCTGAGCGAACGGAGACCAACAAAGGATTGTCTGGATCGCCGAAGCCCTTCCCGGTGGCGCGCTCGACTTCTTTCAAGCCCTCGAGGACTTCGGGCCACAAACTGTTGGGCCATTGGTCTTCGTTTCCGAAAAAATGGACACAGGCATCTGTTGTGATCGTGAAGCCCGGTGGCACGGGGAGCCCCAGATTGCACATCTCGGCCAATGCCGCACCCTTGCCGCCAAGCAAGGGTTTCATTGAGGCATCACCTTCGGTCTTTTCCTCGCCAAATCGGTACACAAATTGGGTGGTCATGCGCGCGCTCCCATGGCCTGGTCTCAGGCTGTTTTTGGGGAGGCTTGCTTAACCGTTCATTGGTGGCGCTTCACCCCGAGCCTGGTGTTTATCAGCCGTTGATCTTGTCATCCAAGAATCGTGGGACCGCATCGAGGGCGATCCGTTGTTGAACTCCGGTGTCCCGATCGCGGGCGGTGACGGTGCCTTCGGACATGGTGTCTTGATCGATGGTGAAACACCATGGTGTCCCTGCCTCGTCCATTCGGGCATAGCGCTTTCCGATAGATTGCTTGACGTCGAACTGGGTGACATGCCGGTGGCGGAGGTCCATGTAGAGTTTTTCGGCGACTTCGGGCATGCCGTCTTTGTTCACCAAAGGAAAGACTGCTGCTTTGATGGGGGCCATCTGGGGGTGAAAGCGCATCAACTCTGGGCTGGGTCGGCTTTCATCCACATCGTAGGCCTCGCATAAGAGCACCAACACGCCACGGGTGAGACCGCTCGCGGGCTCGATGACATGGGGCAGATACCGTTCGCGGGTGTCGTCTTGGAAGTAGGACAACTTGGTTCGGCTATGCTCTTGGTGCTGGGTGAGGTCGAAATCGGAGCGGTGGGCGATGCCCTCCAGTTCCCCAAAGCCGTCGCCGCCGGAGAAAGGGTATCGGTACTCGATATCAAAGGTGCCAGCGCCATTTTTGGCATAATGGGCAAGCTCGTCCTGGCTGTGTTCTCTGAGGATAAGGTTCTCGGCTTTTACGCCGACGGTTTGCCACCATTTCATGCGATAATCGACCCAAAACTTGAACCACTTTTCAGCATCGTTCG
>DBIS01000103.1 GCA_002296975.1 Deltaproteobacteria bacterium UBA796
AAGCCTGAGGCCACATCAGAGTTGACCGCAGAATTGACCGCAGAAGAAGCACCTGTTGTTGAGGCGGCATCCGAGGACACACCACAAGCGCCAAGCGAAGAGTAGCCTCTATCCTCAGCTATAGACGGGCTTAGTGGGTCAAGTCTTTTCGGTGACTCACCATCGAATAAGACAGCACATCATGCTGTAGCCCATCTTTATACATGCGTTTTTGAAGCACACCCTCGTGCTCGAATCCAACACCTTCAAGCAGTTTCCTACTCGCCTGATTGCCCTTCATCACATGGGCCTCTACCCGATGAACACTCAGGTGGTCAAAAGCATAAGCACACACCGCCTTCACCACCTCAGAGCCAATACCCTGGCCCCATTCTGAGCGATGAACATCGAAACCGATCGCGATGTGTCGATGGTAGCGATCCCAATCGTGCAAACCCACCGTGGCCAAAATCTCATTCTCGCCTTGGCGAACAACCCCCCAACGGATGGACCTTCGGGTGGCAAACTGAAGCCCCACACCGCGCAATAATGCGATGGCATCGGCCACACTCTTGAGGGGTTTTCGTGCTGTAAAACGCGCAATATCAGGATGAGAGAGCATATCGAAGAGAGCCGGAGCATCAGCAACGGACAGCCGTCTCAAAGACAAGCGTTCTGTTTCCAAACCTGGGAAGGTATCGAAAAGGGGGTCGGGGTCTCGTTGTAAAAGCTGCACACCTGCTTATCGGCCGGTTTACATCCGTTTTAAACCAACATCAATGACAATAGTCAAGCCGCCGTGCCACTCAGAGTCGCAACAATCAAGGACGAGCCTAGCGCACCGCTTTTGGGCTCAAAAAACCCTGGCCCTCATGGCGAATCATCTGTGGCTCCGCTGTGGGCACCCAGGCTCCGCACCCGCCGTCAACCACCAATGTGCGCTCGCCTTGTACATCATAAACCACCATGTGATCGATACCGGCGGTGTACATATGCAGGGTCACAAGTGGAAGCTCCGCGCCGTCATCACCCATCGAATGGATGAGATTCGCCCCACAACTCATCACACCACCCGCTTCGACGGTCTCCTCATGCGTCACACTCAGTTGCCCGTCTTCACAGCGCCACATCCAGTGTCGAGCGCGCCCTTGCAATACCCGTACAGCGCCCAAAGAGCCCCCGTGATCGTGAGGCGCACAAACCATGCCTCGTGTCCAACTGGCCACCATGACTTCAAGGGCGGGAGTATTCACCAATACCTGTCGCCCATATGGATTGCTCGAGTCTGGGTTGGCCACACCGATAAAAGCGCCAAAATCCAGATTGTCACCCTTTAAAAATTGGGTCAACACCGAGAACTCAACCGGGTTGGCCTGGCTGCTTACCTCAAGCAAACCCTGCAACGACTCCTGAATTCCTTGACTCAAATCCATGCCCTTCACCCCATTCATTCCACGCCTTTTATCACGGCCGATTGTGGTTGTTGCGCCTGACTCCAGATCTTCACCCAATCATTAGGCACATGCTTGGGACGCTCCGCCAACCAATCGACCAAATAGGCCGTCAGCATGGCGCGACCCTCAGCGTTTGGATGGGTCAAATCATAAAAGCCATCCTCTTTTGGTTGGGGGAAATGGACGGCCTCAGGTTGGGCATCATACCAGCTCGACCACACAGCCTGAACCTCTGGGGACACAAACATTTCCTTGTAGGCCGCCCGCCCGGTGTGTTCAAACAAGTACAAATCGACACCGGCCGCGGTGGTGATCCGTCGAAAGTCGTCCAAGCCTTGCATGTTGAACTGCGTCGACGAGAGGTCCAAACCATCGACTTCCAAATATCGCCGCGCCACAAAGCCAGGGCTCAAGTCTTCCGTCTTTTGACGATCGGCTTTTTTGGGTTTGAGAAAACGGGTGTGCTTGAGCCCGCTGGGTATTTTGGGCTTGGTGCCGCGGCGAACAAGCCCATAAAACCACCGTGCAACACCCTCAATCGACTCCTCTTGATACTCAAAGAATGTTTGCGGCCTTGCGATGAGGGTTTCGAGCTTGGTCTGGGCGGACCATGCCTCGATATCGAGAATTTGCCGGGTTGAGAGCATCATCATTACGCGCCAGTCGGGCAACTCAACATCCGCGAGCCACCCGCGGCGATAATTGCTCACCCCCATGCCGTGGAGCACCACATCGCCTTCAGCCAGAGGCAGTCGGGCGAGGACACCACGAGACATCCCAGCCGCACCGCGGGTTTGCCCGAACTTCCGTGCCCGAAACCGTGAGCCTCTTCGTTCCAGTTCAGCATTAAGGACGGCGACATCAAAGGAGTCACGCAACATGCTGGAGCCCACAAGCCATGCCACCGCCCCTCCTGGATGTGCTCGGGCCTCGGCCTCATCCAAATCAGCGACCATTTTAAGGTTCCAACTTCCCCCATTTCGACGGCCGTATTCCACGAAAAAGCTGTCGGCACCGACCATCGAGGCGATACCCCAAAACAAGCCCACAGCGAGCAAAAAGAAAAACCACACATGGCGAACTGCACGGACCGTCTCATCTTGAGAAGGCTGCGGAGGCGGGGGTGGGATGGTCTTGGGCATATTTAAAACTGGTAATAGATGAACTCAGGACCGCTGATCCCGAAATTGATAATCCACCAAAAAAATGCCAGGCAAACGCCGGACCACACAGACCAATGCTCCAAGATTCGTCGACGAAGGTCGAGGTACCGTTCGGCCTCATGGGCCAAAAACACCAGATACACCCAGCCAAAGGCCTCGTACAAACCGTTGTTTAGGCGATCTATATCCCCAAAAAGGAGAATATAGGGCTCCAGCCCCCGGCCGAAAATTACGTGGACAAAGCTCTTGGCCGTCGCCCAATCTGGGCACCTAAAAAAGATGTTGATGCTCGCGATGGTGAAAAAGGTCATGAGACAACACAAATAGTAGTAGCTGACCTTGGTCACTCGGTTGTACTCGGCCGCTCCACTCATCACCCGAAGCGGCCTGATCAACATTTTGTGCCCAACCATCGTCGAGCCATTGAGTAAGCCCCAAACCACAAAATTATTGGAGGCTCCGTGCCACAGCCCCGACAAGAACATCACCGCCATGATGTTGACTTGGGTCCGAAATTTCCCCTTTCGGGAACCACCCAGCGGGATGAAAATGTAGTCTCGAAACCAGTGGCTCATGGAAATATGCCATCGCCGCCAACGCTCGGGAATAGAGGGGACGACAAAAGGCAGATTAAAGTTGGCCCGAATATTGTAGCCCAACAACAATCCCAAACCGATTGCGATGTCGGAGTAGCTCGAAAAATCCACATAAATTTGGGTGGTGAACAGCAACATCGCTGCCGCCGCATCGACAGTGCTGTGAGCGTGCTTCAAATAAAAGGGTTCTATCGCCACAGCCAGGCGGTCTGCGATGATGACCTTCTTCACAAATCCGAGTAATATTAGATATATGCCCTCTCTGACCATCTCGCGCGAGAGCCGGAAGGGCCGTGAAAACTGCGGCAAAAGGTGCGGGGCGCGCTCAACTGGGCCGGCGACCAGTTGGGGAAAGAAGGCCACATAGAGTGCAAATCGCGAGAAATTCTTCTCTGGCTCTTTGATGTCTCCCCGGTACAGATCGATGGAGTAGGCCATGGTCTGAAAGGTATAAAAGCTGATGCCTACAGGCAGCACCAGGTTCAACAGGTATCGATCGGCATCGAGGCCCACCCCAACCCAGCCCGCGGCCTGAACGAACTCATCAACAAAAAAATCGTAATACTTAAAAAAGCACAGCAAACCGAGATTAACGGCCAGAGATAGGTACAACCATGGCTTGGTTTTTTCCCGGCGCTCATCAACTGGAACCGAACCGATTTGGCGACCGCAGCCATAGTCCACCACCGTGCTCAACATGATGAGGGCGCACAACTGAGGGTCCCAAAATCCATAAAAGACATAGGAGGCCAAAAGCAAAAACCAGATCTTCATGCGGTCGCCCAGGGTGTAGTACACCCCCAACACCACCATGAGAAAGACGACGAAAATCTTTGAGTTAAACAGCACCGAATCGCCTACATCTGGTATCGATAACCAGCCGGGTCGATCACAGCCTCGATGATTTGAAGCCCTCCCGACTCGACCGCAGCAGCTACCGCCGCCTCGACGGCAGGTGCACCACACACCTGCTGACCACAGCCCCCGAAGGCAGCCGCTAAAGCCACGACATCTGGATTTTCAAAGCTCACCCCTTGGCTGACGAGGTCCATGCGCTCTTGCTTGAGGGCAATCAGACTCAAGCAGGCGTCCGAGAGATACACCACCACCAAATCCATCTCGCGCTCTTGAACCACACCCAACTCACCGAGGGCCATCCAAAGACCCATATCGCCGGTCAGGGCCACCACCGCCTTGTCGGGGCAACACAGCTTCGCAGCGATCGCCCCAGGCAAGCCCGTGCCCATGCTGGAAAAACCGTTGCTCTGCAGCAACTGAAACGGTGCTGTGCAACACCAAATATGGCTCGCAGCTATGCGATGGGCGCCCACATCCACTGAGCAAAGCGCCGCAGCGCCCATGCCCGCCTGAACCGCAGCGATTGTGGCCGCCGGGCCATCTGGTCCATCGTCAAACGCAGCAGCCCACCGGTCTTTGTGTGCACTCACCTCGCCGTGCGACCAATCCGATTGGGGGGTCGCCACTGCCTCGCGCAAGCGGTCGAGCACCAAAGCGGGCTCACCTTCCAAGCACACCGTGGCCGGGTGCAACAGATCGGCACTCGAGCCCACATCGATCATGGGCAAGTCCGCCGGCCAGCCTGGCAACCAATGGGGGCGAAGCTCCACGGGATCGAGACCCACAGCGATCAACAAATCGGCTTGCTCAAACAGTGCTTGCTGCACTGTATCAACCACCGGGCTGAGGCCAAAACTTCCCGCTGACCAGCCACTGTTTTCGTCGATCGCACCCTTGGCCCGATAGGTGGTAACCACAGGAATACCATGGCTGTTCGCGAAGGCCGTCACCGCACGAGCGACCCCTTCCCCCAAGCCCAAAACCCCAACAGCCAACAAAGGCCGCTTGGCTTTTGCCAACAAGGCTGCGCCCGCTTCAGCCGCCTCAAGAGTCGAAGGCGTCGCCGACCTGCGCCCTGAGGCGACCGGGCCAGCCATAGGAGGCAATTGAGCATCCCATAAATCTGCAGGCACATCGATCAATACCGGTCCGGGCACACACCCGCCCATCGCCGCCAAGGCCGTGTCGATTTGGCCAGCCGGATCGGCAGCACCCAAACAGACCGCATGGCGGGTGATCGGCTCAAACAAGGCCACATGGTCGATAATTTGGTGGGTGTACCGCCCCAAAAGAGACTGCGCGATTTGCCCCGTGATGGCCAAAACCTCGCTGCGCTCCAAATGGGCGCCAGCAATCGGGCTCACCAAGTTGGTCACCCCAGGCCCCAAGGTAGCCATGCACACCCCTGGCGCGGGGGTCAACTGAGCACAAACATCGGCCATAAATCCAGCAGACCCCTCATGACGCACCAACACGAAGTCGATGTCCACCTGGCGAAAAGCGTCAAGGAGCGCCAAGAGCACCCCCCCAGGCATGCCGAAAACATGGCGCACACCACGGGCAGCAAGCGCTTTTGCGAGTTGAACAGCCAAGGTGTCGAGCTGGGGTGGCATCATATCTCCGGCCCTGCAACTAACGGATTGCGCTACCCGTCGCTCCGGGTACTGATACCATGCCCCCATGGTCTCCAAATCCACGTATTTCCTAGCCAAACGCCTGGGCCTCGTCGCCGCAGGTTTGGCCGTGGGGTTGACCATCGCCGAGGGCCTCTTGGCCATGATGCCCCCGATGGGGCCAGAATTTATCTTGGCCGCAACGACCGGCAGCTTTGACAATACGCTGTTCAAGGACGATGTAGCCCTTCGGGTCGTCTTGGCGCCCAATGTCGACACCCCCAACTTTAAAACCAACGCCCTGGGGGTCCGTGGCCCGGGTCTGCTTCCAAAAAAGGAAGGGGAGAGACGGGTTTTAGCTGTTGGCGACTCCTTCACACTCGGGCTCGCGGTCGACCAAGACCAAAGCTTCTCAGCACGATTGAGCGAAACCCTCGGCCAAAACACCACCCTCTACAACGCGGGAGTGCCCGGCTATGGCACCCAACAGGCAACAGGCCTCATGCGAAGGCTTGTCCCTCACATTCAGCCAGACCTTGTGCTCCTCACCGTTTACACTGGAAACGACCTGCGCGATAACGCCCGCTGGGCAAAGTCTCCTGGGTTGCCGACCACACCCCCGCCCCTGGTGAGCCCACCCCCGCCCGCCCGGTCAAGAATCTGGGGTTTTGGCGCAAAATACAGCAGAAACGTGGGCCATAGCCTGGTGT
>DBIS01000100.1 GCA_002296975.1 Deltaproteobacteria bacterium UBA796
GCCGCCGGCCACACTGTGCGGCTGCTCTCACGGGCCCAAGACGAGCCGGGTGGTTTCACCAGCGAGGACACCCTGTACCAAATGGCCCGCGCTTGGGGGCCAGAACGCATCATCTGCACCCAACTCGAAGATGCGACCGCCCTCGCCGCCGTGGGGGCACCGATCGCTGTCGATCTGTACGCCCCTCGGGTGATGGAGGCCGCCTTCGACGGGTCTTTGCGTTGGACCAGCGTTCAGACCCTGCGGGCCTTGGCCGCTGGAGATGTGTTCTTGGTGTCCAACCCGCGCCAACGCTGGCTCTGGTGGGGCTTGCTGGCCATGGCTGGTGTCGACTTGCGAACAGACCCGACCCTCCTGGTGCCTCTGGTCTCGCCCAATGGACCTCGCCGTCGCATTCCTAAGCGTCCGGTCTTTGTGGTCGCCGGAGGAAGCTGGGCCTGGCAAAACCCCCGCCCGGCACTTGAGAGGGTGCTCGCCCACCTCGACCAACGTGGTCAAGGTATCGTGCGCTGGTACGGCGGCGTGCCTGAGGGCGAAAAATCCCCATGGACGCTTCCTACCCACCCACGCCTGGAGACACCTGGTTGGGTCGACCGTCCAACCCTGCTTAAGGCCCTCGCCACAGCCACCGCGGCCATCGACTGGATGGTCCCCAACCCCGAACGCCAACTCGCCTTTAGCTTTCGGCACGCTGAATACTTGGGCTGTGGGCTTCCAATCTTAAGCCACGAGGATTCACCACTTGCCGATGTGCTTGGAGAGGCTGGCTGGATCGGGGACAATATCGAAGACATCATCGACGATGTTTTAGACTCGCCCCAACTTGTACGAGACCGCAGTGAGGCCGCCCGACGCTTGGCCAAAAAACGATTCTCTCCAAAGGTCGCCTTTGAACCCTTGCTGGACTGGGTCTTATCGGGGGCACGGTACGGCCACAGCCCCACAGACCTGCTCGACCACGCGAGGTTGGCCGCGGATGGTGCACGGGCCCAGGCTCAAACAGCGGCAGCCCAAGACGATAAACGGAAAGCTGAGGCCGAGGTCGCTGCCAAGCGGGCAGAGATCGTGATCCTAAACAGCCAAATCGCCAGCCTAACGAGCACCGTCGACCGCCTAAGCAGAGCCATCGACGAAGTGGCGGGCTTTAAACGCGAGGCCATCACACTGCTGGGCAATCAAGGCACATCAGACCGCCGGTCCAGGGATGAGGCTCATGATGAAAATGCGATCTTGCTGGCAGACGTCCAGAAAAAATCTGCAGAGCTCGCCGCGATGGACCTCAACTGTCAACGGTTGACCAACGATATTGAGCACCTACGACGCGAAGTCCAAAAGCTTCAGCAGCGCGGGCTCTTTCGCCGCTGAACCAGCCCGAGCAACACCAAAAATATCCACACCAGGGGCTTTGGACTGGTCGTCGCACTGCAGCTACACCCCTCAGCCTTGGGGTCGCCTACCATCCCACCGAGGTCGGGCTCTTGAACCGCACTGGGGTTGCCCACCACAAAGGACCGAACAGCCGCGAAGTCGCTCATCTCACCACCGTCGTCCACCGCACGTGCCGTCCATTGGTAATGGCCCTCATCGAGCGGCTCAGCCAGCCATTGCGTTGTCCCTTCGCCTTGGGCGATATCGAGCCCCTCTGCCACCAACCCGTCCCGAAGGTCCAAAATTTGGAACTCGTAATGCAGTGGGTCCGCTTCAGGATCGATACTGTTTGTCACAACAAAAGCGGCGTCCGCTGCCAGCGGAATACCATCAGCTGGGTCGAGCAAGACAGGAACCGATGGTGGGTGATTGCTCACGCTGACAAAAAATGATGTCGTCACCCAGTCCGAATCGTGGTCTCCATCTGAGCACAGCACTCGAGCATACATCATGGTGTCTTCTGATAATTCAAACGGAACGGACCAACTGGTCTGACCATCGTCGCCTGAAGGGACTTCCGCTTCTTGGAGACTCTCCGACCCAAAAGATGCCTGCGTGTCGAGTTGAAAGCGGTGCCATGTCTCGCGACCTTCAGGGTCTTCACCATTGGTCACCACCAAGGTCGGCGACAGTGTGTCCACGGTGTCGATGGGCGCCTCAATACTGGGTGATGAAGGCGCGTAATTTACGGGGTCGATATTAAAACAAGCCACATCTGAAGGGGCCGAAGCCAAGCCATGCTCATCGATTGCGATGGCTGACCAACAAAAGCGCGCCTCCTCTTCGACAACGATTGATGGTGTCCAATGCGCGAGGCCATCCTCTCCGGCGATCAATACGCTGTCTAAGGCCGATCCATCTTCAAGGGTCAGGCTAAAAATGATCTCAACCATGTCCAGGTCGGGGTCTTCAGGTACCCCCACGATAAGCTCCATGGTGTCGGTCCATGCACCATCGAGGGGGCTCCCGAGTACAGGTGATCGGGGTGCCTCATTCACGAGGTTGTGGAAAAACTTCACCGGTACCATGGCCGCTCCCGTCGTCCAGTCATCGGATGCAAACGCGGTCCAGTGGTACCAGGTGTTCTCCTCGAGTACTTCGGCAATCATCCAACCGGTGGTGCCATCGCCGGCGCCCACGAGGCCGTCCACCTCAGCCACCACCGTTTCTAAACTCGAATCCAGGGCCAAGATCATGCCATGGACCAACGCTTGTCCCAAAGGCGCGTCACCGTCATAAATCACGAGCGCGGCCGGGAACTCTCCTATTTCTGCACCGTCAATGGGCATCAACACCTCTGGCTGTCCCGGCCCTTCGTAAACACTCGGGTCGCTGCCAGCCTCGAATTCCTCGAGTGCAGTGCGGCCGTCACCATCGCTATCAGAGCTTCCGTCGCTTCCGTCGAGCGGGTCGAGCCCATGCTCTGCTTCCCAGCCATCCACCATGCCGTCACCATCACCGTCGGCATCGGGGTCGACACAATCCGGGATTAAGTCACCGTCATAGTCTGAAAATCCATCGACCAAGCTATCGTCGCAGTCGCTGTCTGTGGTGTCGCAAAGCTCCTCTGCACCCGGAAAAATAGCGCTGTCGGTGTCATCGCAGTCGGTTTCCGCTGATATGCCATCGCCATCGGCATCCGGCCACTGCACGGTGATGACCCATTCGACCACATGGTCCTCGAGCCCATCAAACACCCTCAAACTAACTGTATGCGCCCCGATGTCTTCAAGGCTTGGCGCCCACGATACACGACCCGTATCTGCATCAACGGTCAACAACATGGGGCCGCTCACCGCCCAACTGTGCACATCGGTCACGCCCGGGTCGTCAACAGATGGCTCAAAAACATAAACATCGCCAGCGTCGACCACCGATGCAGGGTCACCCACAATCAAAGGGCGGACATTTTCGACCACAACATCGGCAGGACAGGCCTCATCGGCAATACCACCATCGTCATCGGCCACCAACACGTGAACAGGAAAGACCCCATCAAATTCGAAGTCGATGTCTACAGCGGCACCCGTGGCCACGGCGATGCCATCGACAAACCAGAGAATGTCGACCGTGTCTGCCGGTTCTGGCTCCTCAAACTCAACCCGAAACGTCTCCGTTCCACCCTCATCTAGCCGGCCCGGACAACTGATCTCCACAATCACCGGATCGGCATTTTCTAGGTTCAAGCTGGTGAAAGCCTCTGCATGCCGGCCATCGGTATCGGTGACGACCAACTGGACCTCTCCGACAAAAGGTCCATCGATTCCCGCGGTGTCGAAGGTCGTCGTGGGCGTGGTGGTGCTCCAGTCAAAATCATCGACCGTCCATTCGTACAGCGCAATACTCGCCTCACCACGCGCGGTAGAACCCGACGCATCGAGATTGATCACTTCGGTGGCAACGCCAAAATAAGGCCCGCCAATATCGGGGCGGGGCGGCCCTTGTCCGGCCCAGCGCACCGCATTGTCCAATAACTGCCCCACGGTGGCGTCGCCCCAAGGGGTTTGCCAGTAACTGCTGATGGAGTCGCCCCACATCGCCCATTGCACACCGCGGCCCTCGCCGACGTCAAAGGTCACACCGCCCGTGAAGGTTCCTGCCGAATCGGACACGCCCCACACGGTGGTCCCAAAATAGGTGCTACCAGCCTGTGAGTAGCCACTCGGCACGCTGATTAAATCGCCCAAATCAAAGCCCGCACACAAGTCGTGCTCCCCATCTTCACAGACAAAATCTGCCGGGCCCATCATGGTCCAAGAGCGAAGGGGAATCAGTGGTGCCAAGTCTGGGTGTCTGCCGGCTAGAAAATTAAAGCCATTTTGGCCGAACAACATCACGCCGCCACCTGCGGCGACAAACTCCAATAGCGCCGCTTGCCCCATGTCGGGCATCGATGTGAGTGCCGCTGCCCCACCATCGAGCCACACGACGACATCGTATGCGCTTAAGTCGACCTCAAAACCCGAGAACTCCTCCTCTGTGAATCCATACTCCGCAGAGGTTTCAACCGCATGCCCATGGCCTTCGAGGGTGGTGACCAAACTGGCCATGTCGGCGTCGCCATCATCGATCACAAAGACTGATGAGGCAAGGACGGTAGAAAGAAGGCCAAATATAATGAGCATGATGTGCACATCCTAGCCTGTAAAGCCCCTATGTGGGTGACCTGAGATGACGGGGTGGTCGCGCCCAAGTACGATGGGCGCATGAGTACAATCCAAAAGGGCGTCTTGAGCATGCTGACCCTCAGCTTGGCCCTTGGGCTGGCCCTGATAAAACGGGTCAAAAGCGATGACATGGCGCCCACCATCACGGCGGGCGACTGGGTGGCGGTGGTGCCGTGGTCCAAGATTCAACCCGGAGATGTGGTGCGACTGGATGACCCGTCAGACCCGCAACAGCCGATATTGCGCCGAGTGTTGGCCACGGGTGGGCAGTCGATCACCATTGCAGAGGGACATATTCGGGTCGAAAAACGACGACTTCGGGCCGTGGCCATGGGTGATTCGGGCGATTATTTGGTGGCCAAAGAGACTTTGTGGGCCAAAAAGCCAGCAGTTGGTGCGTCTTGGCTCACCCGTTCGTTGGCTGAGCCTTCGAGCCGTTGGCGGGCAGAGGCGGTGAAAGTACCCCAAGGCCACCTCTATTTGATGGCCGATGACCGAGATGGCCCACCCGACTCCCGATGGTGGGGGCCGGTTCCGCTGAGTGCAATCGATGGTATCGTGCGGGTCAGGGTGGGCACTGCACACACGTGGCGTCCAAGCTTTGAATTGCTGGCTGGCAGTCCAGCGGTCAAAAACAGAGGTTGAGGGAGTTTATAATGTCTCAGTTTTTCTTGATTTTCTTGTTGGTACCTCAATTTTTAGGCTGCACCTTCCCGGTCAAAAATGATCGGCTCGACACAGGACTTGATGACGAGCTTGACGAGATCGAGGTGTCGGATCTCAAAAATTGTGATGGAGATCAGCTCATTTTCAAGCTTGAGTTTCGAGACAAAGTCGGCAACATAATTGAGTCGGCTTCAGCGGGTAGCCAAAATGAGTTGTGGGCAACCATCAGCAACATCTGCCAAAATGACATCGAATTCGACACCGCGAGCCAATGTTTGATCGAGGGTTGGATCATCACTGACAATGCCAGCGAGTCTGCCAGCACCTCTTTTCTATGTACGCCTCAACCGACAACCCATGTTGTCCCGAGTGGGAGGATTTTACGACGGCTCGTGTCTCCGCTCAATGACCTTGGCGACGGCTCGTACAGTATTTCTGTGGGTTTTGGCTACTACTTCTCCTCCGAAGGGGGCCAGGCGACGGCCACCGGAACTTTTTACGTGAACCAGCGCTAGGTTTTGACGAACTCCGCCAACAGATCAGTGAGCGCAGCAGCCTCGTCATCACGCTCGAGTATCTCCCAGTGGTCGCGCGCAAAAACCAAAGACTCCTCGGCCTCAGCGAGGTGACCATTGGCGAGCAGCACTTCGCCTGACATCTGACATGAGCGGGCGATGTCGATGTCGGAAAAACCGGTGTCCATGACGAGTTTTCGACCACCATCAAAGCAAGTACGCCACTCTTCGATGGACAACAACTGCGCATGGACATGAGCGAGGGAGAGCAATGTCACGCCCTCGATACCGGGTAAACCTGTGGCCCGTAAACCCAAAAAGCACTGTTCCAACTGAACCCGCGCCTCGACTGGACGGTCGGTTTCGGCGAAAATCATACCCAAGTTCAAGGCCGCCACATAAAAGCGTTGGTCCCCCAAGGACTCCAACAAAGAGAGGGCCTGGCGGTATCCGGCTTCAGCCTTGACCAAGTCACCCTCGAAACGATCAAGTTCTGCGAGGTCGTTGAGACTGCGAGACTCGAAGCGTTTGGCTCCCTTTGACCGATAATGGGCCAAGCTCGCGCTCAGATGATCTCTCGCGGTATCAATATCACCCAATCGACGATACACCGCAGCCATGGTTTGGCGAACTTGAAAAACCTTGTCGGCGTTTTCAGTTTTTTCCGCATATTCCAAAGCCCCTTCAAAAAAACGGGCTGACAGCACCGGGTTTCCGTATATCAACTCCAAAGCGCCCAACTGCTCCATCGCATCAGCCATCAACATGGGATCGTCCCCCACCGTCGACATCGCCCGATTCAGATACACCCGCGCCTCATCGGGATGACCTTGAAGACGATGGATGGAGCCTTTATGAAACCAGGCTTTGGCGCGAACGGAGCGACTTCCGGGAGTCGAACTGGTCTTGTCGATAACCCTCTCAACCAAACGTAAACACTCATGAAACTGCTTTTTTCGGGCCAAAAATCGTTCCTTGAGCAACCATCCTTCGGACCAGCGAATATCGTGCTCAGGGATCCCCAAGGCAACGAGCCCACGCTCGCGCAACTCAACCAGCTCGATACCGATGGCCATTTTTCCAGTCTCGTAGCAATGCCTCCCGCCCGCCAACAAGACTGGAAGCGCGGCATCGCATTCACCTGAGGCGAATAAATGGCGCCCCCGTCGGACGGGGTCGCGCTCAGCCACGGCCAACATCTGTGCCACAGCACCATGGTGAGCGCGGCGGTTCCCCTCAAACTCTGCGGCGCGCTTGAGGGATTCTGCCACCAAAGCGTGGGTAAATCTCCAGCCTGTTTTGGTGGTGTTCTGAGTCAAAAGGTGGGTGTCGATCATGTGCTCGATCAATACGGTATCGGCAACGATCCCAAGTATTTTACAGGCCTCTTCCCACTCCACCTCATCCACATCCAGCCCAAGTTCAGCGGCGACCTGTAAGGACCGTGTGTCGCGCTCAAAAGGCAGCGCTGCAGCCAGACGACGCTCCCACATGGCCTGCATATCGGCAGGAAACTCCGGGCGAACCCCAGGGCGCATCTCAAAGCCACCTTCGCCTGAAACCAAGTGGCCTTTGAGAATCCAATCGCCGACCAACTGCACGGCAAATTGTGGATTTCCGCCACAACGACGCTCGACCAATGCCGCCAGGCTGGGCGCCAGGCCGAGCAAAGTCCGAACCAGCACGGAGCGTTCAGAACTTGGGAGGGCCCCAACGCTCAGGCAATGCACCCGCGTCCGCGCCTTCAACGCCTCGACCTGGGATCGCACTGCCTTGTCCATGCCCATGGTATTGACCGTCATGATGACCATGACCGGGTGTTCTACAGTCCGTGGCGAGAGCAAGGTCCGGGCAAAGCGGAGCCCATCAGCGCTAAGGTGGGCATCATCTAGAACCACAACAACGGGCCTGAGCACGCTAAATCGATGCAGCAATCGCCGCACCACTGTGAAGCGAACTTCATTTCGCTCCTCCATGACCTCTCGGCTGTACTCTTCGCCCTCAAACGGACCGATCACGGTGAGCAGCGCCTCAACCTCGGCATCCTCGGCCTGGCCGATAATGTCTAGCGCGGCCCGAATCTGCCGCTCTGCTTGGACCCGGCTGGAGCCAGCAGTACTGAGCAGACTGTGGATCAAGCTCACGAGGGGGTCCCCTTCGTCGCTGGCCTGAAATTTGGCACGAAGAACGATGGAGGCGCCGACCTCATAGCTTCGCCTGGCCAGCCACTGGGCGAGGTGGGTCTTTCCGGTACCGTCAGCACCTTCCAAAATCACGAGATGAGTGCGCTTTTGTTGCCGGCAGCGCTTGAGCGTCTCCCACAAGGCGTTTTGCTCCTCCGATCGCCCTACAACAGGGAAAGACCGCAGGCCAAACATGCCGAGCCCAGTCCCCAAGAGGTGGCCGATGGGGCGAAGCGCGTGCTTTTCTCGCCAACTTGGTGGGATGGGTGGAAGCTCCCCTCGCTCGACCCACAACAATGACCTGCCCACCGATGGCAAGGGGCCCGGACTTCGGATTTTCCGGCCTTGGGACTTTGATACCGGCGCCATCAACTGGGTGTCATCGAGCCCTAAAACACCGTCATCGACTTTAGGGGGACCGCTGGCAGATTCAGACTTTAACTCTTGGCTAAAGACGGGCTCCACCAACAGGGTGTCCAGGGCATCTAAGGGTGCAAGTTTCGCCAACTCATGGGCCGCATCTGCCGCCCGAACAAAGCGATGGTGAGGAGACTTTCGCAACAAGCGACTTACCCATGCCTCGAAACCGTTGGGAACCGGTGTCCTGGGGTTGAGGGCAGGCACCGGGTCGTTGAGGTGCGCGTCGAGTACATCGTCGATGGTGCCGGCACAAAAAGGGGGCCTCCCACAGACAAGACTCCAAGCCAAGCACCCGAAGGCGTACATATCTGTCCACGGTCCAATCTCGTGGAAAAGCTGCTGAATTTGCTCTGGGGCCATATAATTTGGCGTGCCCGCATTCAACAATGCACCCCCGTCGGTATCTCCAGCGCTTGCGAGTCCAAAATCAACCAACACCACGCCGCCTGAGTCATGGCGCAACAGAACGTTGCCCGGCTTTAGGTCCCGGTGGATCACCCCGCGTGCATGGGCATGGGCAAGCCCCTCGAGCAGCTTCATCAAGGTGCGCCAAATTTGTCCCCAATCCAGTTGTCCGCAGTGGCGAACCAAAGTGCCACCCTCGGCGAGTTCCATCACCAAATAAGGACTCCCTGAGATTAAACCATGGGCTTGAAGCCCTTCGGGCACCTCACCGAAATCATGGACGCGAATGATGACGGGATGGTCCAAGGTGGCGACCTTTCGCACCTCATTCCTCAAACACGCCAAATATAAGGGGTCTCGCGCGCCCTCTTCGGTCAAAAACTTGATGGCCACCGGAATGGACTGCTCGATGTGAACCCCGCTCCACACGACGCCCATACCCGCTTGACCCAGCACCTCTAGTAAACGAAAAGGGCCCAACGTTAGGGCGGATTTATCGGTAGGGGACTGAGAAGGTGTGGACATAGCGAGACGATCATAGCCCCTTAAAAACCTCGGTGACAGCCCTGTTTTACTGCATTCTCGATCACCTCTGGTGTTTGGTTTCGAAAGTTAAATTCAATACCGACCTTGCTAGCATTTTCGTGCTGGTTAGTTTCCGGCCAACCAAATTGACTATGATTATCGTTATCATTTGAATGTCGGAATTGAAAACGTGTACCCCAACCCCCTCAGCCGCAGCTTTTTAGTGCTCTCG
>DBIS01000219.1 GCA_002296975.1 Deltaproteobacteria bacterium UBA796
GGGCCTTCATGTCTGAACGAGTTGCGAGGTAAGCAGCAACGGCTTCCCCTGCTCCATCTCCATATGGAACCAACCGCTCCTTCCCACCTTTTCCACTGACCACCACCCAGCCATCATGCCATTGGTCTCGACGTAAACCCACCAGCTCTGAAACCCTCAACCCTGTGGCGTAGAGTAAGTCGAGCATGGCGCCATCGCGCAACCCCAAGGCTGTGTTGCGATCTGGAGCCTCTAAAATGGCTGATACCTGGGGTTCTGACAATGTTCCGGGCAGCTTTCGTGGAATTCGAGGCGCACTCAGGAGCGCTGCAGGATTTGCCTTGAGTTCGCCTTCGTCCACCAAAAACTTGAAGAGTTGGCGCATGGCCACCCGATGTCTGGCGATGCTGCTCGGGGCGAGTTTTGAGTCGTGTAAATCGACCAGCCAAGCGGCCAATACTTTTTGTGTGGCCTCACTGGGTGTGGACACGCCTTTCAGAGCCAAAAATCGACACAAGCGCTGCAGGTCGCGACTGTACCCATCGAGAGTATTTTTGGATAAGCCCCGCTCGGCCCGGCACCAAGCCAGAAATCCATCCATGGCAGACCGCATCAGTTTTCCTTTTGACGGCCGAGCCAGGCTTCGACAGCATCCACGATGGCGGTCGAAGTTGCATGCTGAAAGTGAGGCGCACGCAAACGAGATTCGTCGTCAGGATTGGAAACAAAGCTGGCCTCAAAGGGAATCGCTGGCATTCGGATGGACACCAATACATAAAACAACGCTGTTTTTGTCCCCAGGTCGACCACATCTGCATCTGGATAGACCGATCGCAGGTGGTCAACGACTGTGCGTTGGACCTCGAAGGCTAACTCTCGTGAAAGGCGGTCGGTTCCGGCGGCCAATAACCGCCCCAGAAGCGGGTCAGACTTGTCAGACCATCCTTTGGCCATGGCATTTTCTCGGGCTGCAACCCGTGCGGCGTTGGCATCGGTGGCGCTGGCCAGAGAGTAAGTCTCGATGCCTTTGGCCACATTGTTTGGAGCGGCATTGGCGTGAATCGATAAGAACAAGTCCGCACGCTCACGGTTGGCCAAGGCTGCCCGATCGCGAAGGGGTATAAAGATGTCTCTATTCCGGGTCATGATGACATCAACATTTAGCCGTTGCCGGAGCAGGCTTGCTGTTCTGCGGGCCAGTTCGAGGGCGATATCGGCCTCTCGTGTACCCTTTGTGCCGATGGCTCCATGGTCAAACCCACCATGGCCTGCATCCAGCACAATAAGCTTTCTGGAGCGTGGGGTATTTTTGGCCATCCTCGATAAGGACACGCCGTTTAGCCAGGCCTCAATATGCTCAGCTGTTGGAAGGCTTTCATCCGGAATGCCATTTCTAGGAAGCAAGTCAATCAAAAATGCAGAGTCACCCAGCTCGCGGGTGGTGACGGTTCTGGCCTCATCCAGTTCGATGGTGAACTGAATGCCATCGCCCACATCGACGATCTGGATTTGTTGGATACCTGATTTACCGATGGTGATCTTTGCCGGGACTGATTCGCTTCGTTGGACCCCAGGCAGATGAAGTGTCACGCGCGCAGGGGCAGAGGCAGTCGGTGGCGATGAACGGGTCTGAACGTCCTGGATGGCGTCACTGTTGAGCACCAAAATTCTGGCGTGGGTTTCGCCTGCAAAAACCCTGACCTTCTCTAATTCCGCTGCGTGCAAGACGCCCAGGAACATAGCAATGAACACCATGATCATGTCTGGGCCAAGGCTTTGAGCCGATATATCGCCGCGAGGGCATCTCTTGGGCTCATCGCATCGGGTTCGATCTCGCTAAGGGCCTCGGACAGCGCGCTGCTGGGTGGAGTGGGATCAACTGTTTCTGGGGAAGATCCAAAAAGGGAGACCTGTGGCCCTGTGTTCCTGGCCCGTTCTTTTTCGAGGTATTTCAACAAGGCTTTGGCCCGATCCACAACATCTGTGGGCATACCGGCCAGTCGTGCGCATTGAACGCCGTAGGAGCGAGAGGCTCCGCCATCCTTGAGGCTCCTCAAGAAGATGATCCGGTCGCCCCATTCTCGAACACCGACATGCATGTTCATGGCCCCCGCACGCTCATCTGCGAAGCCGATAAGCTCGTGGTAGTGGGTCGCAAAAATTGTCCGGGCTTGGATTCGATCATGGAGATTCTCAGCAACGGCCAAGGCAATCGAGAGCCCATCGAGGGTTGATGTCCCTCGCCCGATTTCATCCAGCAACACCAAAGAGCGGTCGGTCGCCTGATTCAGAATGAGTGCAGTCTCGCTCATCTCCACCATAAATGTACTTCGCCCTGAGGCCAGGTCATCCGAGGCGCCGACGCGAACAAAGAGCCGGTCACACACGCCAATATGGGCAGACTCGGCGGGCACAAATGCACCAATTTGAGCCAAGAGCACACACTGTGCGACGGTGCGCATCACTGTGCTCTTTCCGGCCATATTTGGCCCGGTCAAAATCATGAGTCGGTGGTGTTCATCCAAATAGATATCGTTGGGAACGAAGGCCTCATCTAAGCTCATCGCCTCGACGACCGGATGCCGGCATCGCTTTAAGGAGATGGTCGAGGAACGATCGAGAGAAGGGCGAACATAGCGTCTGTCTACCGCCAGTTCGGCCAAGGCGGAGAAGGTGTCCACCGCTGCGATCCAGCGCGCCAGGTTTTGAAGCCGGTCGACCTCAGCGGCCACTCGATCTCGAAGCGCACGAAACAAGCTGTGTTCGAGGGCTTTCCTGGCGTCGTCGGCACCGAGCACCTTCTCTTCAAACTCTTTGAGCTCTGGTGTGATGTAGCGCTCTGCATTCGATAGGGTTTGCTTCCTGAGCCAGTCGGCTGGGACCCGGCTAACGTTCGCGTTGGTCACCTCTAAAAAATAGCCAAAGACCTTGTTGTGGCGCACTTTCAGGCTGGTGATGCCCGTGGCTTTGCGTTCTCTGGCCTCGATGGCTGCAATCGCGCTTTTTCCCTCTGTCGAGAGTGAAATATATTCATCGAGTGTGGCGTCTTGGCCTCGGCGAATCATACCCCCATCGGTGATGCTCACTGGGGGCTCGTCGACCAGCCATGCGTCGATATCACCACAGACATCGGACAATAAATCAGTCGGAAGCTCATCTTGAAAAGGGCCCAGTTTACTGAGGTTGTGCACCACAGCGGGTACCGCGGCCAAAGACTGGCCCAATGCGCGTAAATCTCGCGCGTTTGCAGTCCCTTGGGTCGCCTTGGTGCCCAAGCGTTCCAGGTCTGCCACACATTTTAGGCTGGCGCGGACTGACCTTCGGATGGTGGAGTCCAGCATGGCCTCCACCTTGTCTTGGCGAACTGATATGCGGTCAGGGTCGATCAGGGGCCGAGAAAGCCAGTCCCGCAAACAGCGCCCGCCCATCGGGGTAGCTGTACGGTCAATCAGGTGAATGAGGGTCCCCTTCCTTCCCTGCCCTCTGAGTGGTCGGAAGACCTCAAGGTTGGTGCGTGTGGTTTTGTCGATCACCAGGTGCCCGGCGATGGCATAGGGCCTGAGCGCCTTCACATGGTCGAGGGATACCCTGGCTGTTTGGCGCACATAA
>DBIS01000202.1 GCA_002296975.1 Deltaproteobacteria bacterium UBA796
TAAACAAGATGCCCAGCCGGTTTTGAGCCTCAGCATGCCCCGGTGCCCGCCGGGTGGCTTGGGTGAGTGCGCTCTCTGCCTCGTCGACGAGTCCCATCTTGGTCAGGGCGCGGCCTTGAAGGACAAACAGGTCTGGATGCCGACCCCCCGCCTCTACCATCTGGCTGATCATCTGTAGCGCAGCTTCGGGCGTGCCGTTGACGACCAAAGCTTCCGCGAGCTCGATTTTGGCGGCGACCCGCCCATCTTTTGTCGCCCAAGATGGGGCGGGGTCTACTGTTTGTATGCCTTTTGAGGCACAGCCCATAAGGGCCAAGACCGCGATGAATGTCCTCAACTTCCACCTCCTGACAACGTGGGCCACAGATTACGGCCAATATTAATAAGTGCTGGCCCCACCAAGACCACCATCAAGGTCGGCAGGATGAATAAGATCATCACCACGGTGAGCTTGGGCGAAATCTGTGCGGCGTGTTCTTCTGCGACCAGCATGCGTTTGGCGCGCACCAGTTCAGCATGGATTCGCAGGGCCTTGGCCACAGATGTTCCAAAGCGGTCCGATTGAATCAATACGCTCACCAGCGCACCCATCTCGGACAAACCCGTGCGCCGGTCTAAGCCCCTGAGGGCGTCGGCCCTGGGAACACCTGCTGCGATCTCGTGGCTGACCAATTGTAGTTCTGAACTCAGCAAAGGGGCAGCATAGGCCATCTCTTCGGCGACCCTGCGCAAAGCGGCGTCGATACCAAGCCCGGCCTCAACACAGCAGACCAACAGGTCAAGAGCATCGGGGAAGGGCCGCATAATGGCCGCTTGCCGGCTGCGAAGCCGTGCGTTGAGGACGAGGGCTGGGAGATAGTATCCGAGTGCAGCTGTGCCCAGAAATATCACCAAGATGGCTTCGAGTTTCATTGTGGATACAAAGGCGACCGACATCAAGGGCGGGACCAGGGCGCAGGCCGCCCGAAGGCTAAAATATCGCTCCAAGTTTGTGGTTGAGCGAAAACCTGCTTGGATGAGCTTGTCCCGGATTTTGTTGCGGCCGAGTTCGCTGCTGGGGGCGGCCATGGAGGAGATTTGGAACCGCGGTAGCGTTTTTGGGGCCTCATCAAAGAGGTTGAGCTTACGCTTGAGTCCGCTCCCCTGTGTGGTGGCCGCGATTCGGCTGGCTGCGGCCTTGTTGGGGGACAATACCGAACGCATCGCCCAAGCGCCCCCCACGACGGTAACGAAGGTGGCCATGCCCAAAGCAGGAACCAGAAAGTCAGACATTAGGCCTCCACCTGGGCCAAGGAGCGCATGAGTAGAACCCCCGCGAAAAATAGCAAGGTGGCACCCAAAAGCATGCTGCGGCCAGCGGGCTCGGTGATGAGTGGGCTGAGGTAGTCAGGCCGGAGAAACATCAAAGCCCCCGAAATAACAAAGGGAAGCGCACCTAAAATTATGGCGCTCATCTTTGCTTCTGCAGTGAGGGCCCGAACTTTACCTTTAAAAATAAAGCGTGCCCGGATGGTGGCCGCGATATTTCTGTAGATCTCGATCAGGTTTCCACCTGTCTCTCGCTGCAAGAGCGTGGCACTTACAACGATTCTGAGATCGAAATTATGGGGGTTTCGCTGGGCCATCTCGGTCATTGAGTCGCGAAAGTCCCGCCCGAGCTTGCCTTCATCGTGAACCTGGCCAAATTCGAGTCCAATCGGCGCGGCCAGCTCCTCTGACACCAGCCGCATGGCCTCTACTGTGCCATGTCCGGCCTGCAATGAGCGCGAGATGAGATCGAGCGCTTCGGGGAGCTGCTCGGAGAGGCGGATATTACGCTGATCGGCGGCGGCACGGATTGAAATCCAGGGGATGATTCCGACCATCAAACCAAGGAGCGCACCTTTGGGACCAGCGACAACGCCCATCACCAAGCTGCCTGCGGCGGCGGCGGCACCAATCCGTGTGGCGAGGGCAGTCGCCGTCAATCCAGACCCAGATTGTTGCGCCAAATCCTGAAGGTGTCGGCCGACGAAGCCCATGGCACTCACAATCGGATCGATGGTCTGTGCCTGGAAGAGTGTGTTGCCAACTTTGGCTGAGTCTGTGGTGCCCAAACGGCGGGCCATCAGGTGAGATTTGGCTTCACGGCGGTGGGTGATTCCCCAATAAATAAAGCTACCGGCGAGCAGGGTGCCCACAAAGATGACCGTAATAAGGAGCCCAATTATTGCCGGACTCACGGGACCTCCGCCCGGAAGCGAAAGAGCTCGGCCGGTAGGGCAATGCCCAAACGAGACATTCGTTCAGAAAACTGCGGTCGAACGCCGGTCGCTTGGAAGGCGCCGCGAATGCGGCCTTGGTCATCGATGCCGGTCTGCTCGAAGGTGAAAATGTCTTGGGTGGTGATCACCTGGCCTTCCATGCCAAGAACCTCGGTGATTGCCGTGAGTCGTCGGGTACCATCGGCCAAGCGGTCGAGGTGGACGATCAAGTCCAGGGCGCGGGAGATGACCTCGCGTATGCGGTGATCGGAGGTGTTGCCCATGCCCATGCCAACCCTGGTCTCCACTCGGGAAAGTGCATCTCGGCTGGAGGTGGCGTGCACGGTGGACATCGAGCCTTCATGGCCGGTATTCATCGCCTGCAACATATCCACGGCCTCAACCCCGCGAATCTCACCCACGACAATCCGGTCTGGGCGCATTCGGAGTGCGTTGCGCAGTAAATCCTCGGCGGTGATCCGGCCGTTTCCCTCTAGGTTGGGTGGTCGGGTCTCAAGACGCACCACATGCTGCTGTTGGAGGCGCAATTCTGCTGCGTCCTCGATGGTGACGATGCGTTGATTCTCGGGGATAAATCCACTGAGCGCATTGAGCATCGTGGTTTTACCAGAGCCGGTTCCGCCGCTCACCAAAATGTTCAGCCGCGCCTTGGTTGCCGCTTGGAGCAGGTCGAGCATGGGCCGAGGAACAGAGCCCATTTTTACCAGCGCATCGGGGGTGATGGGCGACGCGGAGAAACGTCGAATCGACACCATCGGACCATCGAGGGCCAAGGGTGGGATGATGGCATTAAAGCGGCTGCCGTCCTCGAGGCGGGCGTCGACCATCGGGTTGGACTCGTCGATACGTCGGCCGACCTTGCTGACGATGCGGTCGATGATCTGCATCAGGTGCGCGTTCGAGTTGAAGCGCACATCGACGCGTTCGAGCTTGCCGCCGCGCTCCACATAAACCGTGTCTGGCCCATTGATCAGGATGTCTGTGATGGTGGGGTCGGCCAAGAGGGGCTCGAGTGGGCCGAGTCCCATGATTTCATCGAGGATTTCATCGACAAGACGGTCGCGCTCTGCCCGATTGAGGGGAAGTTGGCGATTGTGGATGGTCTCACTCAGGCTGCGTCGAAGCCGGTCAGCAAGCTCTGCGCGCGGGGTTTCCTGGACGGCTTTAAAGTCCAAAGAGGCCACGAGCTCCTTATGCAACTCAACCTTGATGCGTGCAAAATCCTCGGCACCTTGGGCGCCCTCGGCATTGAGGTGGGCATTCTTGACCCTATCGATCAGTCGAGATGACATGCTGTTGGTTTGGCTCCTTTCTTTATTTCTATCTGAACAGCCACGACAATGGCGTTCTGACTGGGGCAATGACTTGTTCGATGTCCTCGGTGATCAAGGACACCAGGTTTGAGATGTCGCGAGCTGCGGTGCTTCGGCGGTCTACGTCCCGGAGCAAAGTACCCACATTGACCGCGTGTTGGCAGCGGCCAGGATCGTTGGCGATGGTGGCTGCGATGGGGATGCCGAGGTTGCTTTCAATATCGGCTTCGGAAAGGGGCGGATTTTTGTCTAATCGGTTGACGATCAGGCGAACCCGGCCCAGATCGACCCCTTGCCGGTCGAGTAAATGTAGGCGGCGCCAAGCATTTTTGACGCTGGGAACATCGGGCGAGCACACCAAAAAGATGAGATCTGCAACAGCGGCTGCAGTGCGGGTCGCCTCGTCCAGACGCCCGCCACAGTCGACCAGCAAATATTGGTATGCGTCTGCGGCGACACTCAGGATTTTGAGAATGTCCTCGCCCCGAAGAAAGTCGTTTTCGACCAACTCGATGGGTTGGGGCAAGATGTGAAGCCCGCTTGGATGAACCCCGACAGAGCCGGCCAGCATGCGCTCGTCCAGACGGCTGAGGTTGCTGATTAAATCGTGAAGGTGACTTGGGGGCTGCATGTCCAGCATGCCCGCAACATCGCCCATGGAAAAGTCGAGGTCGACGGTGCACACCCGGTGGATTGGTGCCAACTCTGCGCCCAGGTTGACCGCGATAAAGGTGGTTCCGACCCCACCCTTGGCGCCAATGATGGCGATGACTTGGCCTTGCTCGGTGGCCATCACGGTTTCGGTGGGGGCCTCTCTGACAGCCCGTCGCAACAGGTCGGTGTCCTCAGGGAGGACCACGAAATCTCTGTATCCAGCGCGCATGGCAGAGCGAATATTCTCAGGGTTTGCACCACGGCCGTGCGCGATCATTGCCAGTTGAGGGTGCTCAGCTTTGAGGGCCGAGCCCAGGGCAATGGCCGCGCCAGGGTCGGCGTCAAAGCCCACGACCACCACTGCTGGGCGAAAGCGACGGACGGCGTCAGCGCCTTGGCTGTGCGCGATATCCTCGTTGGGTATGGCTGCATCAGTACCCAAGGATTCGCGAATTTGACCCGCATCTTGGGGGTCGACACCGACGATAAGGACGGTGGCTGCGGTGCGGCGTGGGGAGGTGTGCTGCATCGTTCGCTCAGCGTGCCAGGCCGATGGGGCCGGTGGGTGCTGCAGTCTTGGTGTCGCTGCGGTGGTCCATGCCCAGCAAGAACAGCTCCAAGTCGTTGGGGTTGTTGTCCTCTGCCAAGCCAGGAGGGAGTGGGACCTGGCCTGGAGGAAGCGGCCTGACCAACCGGGGTGTGACAAAAATCATCAACTCGGTTTCGTCGCGCCTGTGCTTCACGTAGCGAAATAGGGCGCCGATGAGCGGGATGTCTCCGAGCAGGGGAATGCGCGCATAGGTGGCTCGCACAGAATCGTTGAGCATGCCGGCCATCGCGAAAGTGTTGCCGCTTTTTATGCGCAGATGAGACTGGGTCTTTCGGCTGATAAAGCTCGGTATTTCGATGCCGGTGAGCCGAATGGAGTTGGTGTTGTCCACATCAGAGACCTCGACGTAGACCCGCATATCGACCACTTCATCACCCAGGACGGTCGGCACAAAGACAAGCTTGACTCCGTATTCCTTGAACTCAATCGTGACTTTGTTGCCGAATTGAGAGACTGGAATTGGGATTTCGCCGCCGGCTAAAAACTCGGCCTGTTGGCCCGAAAGGGCGACGAGGGTGGGTTGAGCGAGCACCTTCGAGATGCTGTGTTGGCTCAACACGCTCATGATCGCAGACAAGTTGACACTCCCGCCGGCGACCCCGAGCAATCGAAAAGCTTCACCGGAGGGGGCCAGGGTGGCACCGGCGTTGATCGCTGAGCCGCCGGGTTGAGCGATGGAGGAGGCCGCAGAAGACATCGGCCCTTCCATACCAAAGCCCAAACCTCCATTGCCGAACAAGGCGTTAAATCCCAACTCACGCAGGGCAGAGCGGTTGACCTCCGCGAAGACGACCTCCAGCTGGATTTGGTGGTCACCCTCGACCGTCATCAGGTTGACGAAGTCCTCGTCGTAAACCCGAGCGATATTTGCGACCCGCTCGAAGGTGGTCATATTCGAAACGGGCCCTTCGATGACCAAGCGGTCTCGTAATGGATAAACTTTGGGCGGGACCCCATCGACAATATCTTCTAGGCGGCGGATGAGGTCTGAGAGGTCTTTATGGATGGTGAGTTGGTAATGTACTGGGTGGCTGACTCGGCCAGAAAACCAGACCCACAAATCGGTGGTGCCGACGGACATTCCTCGAATTTGGAACTGCCCTGCCTCAAGGACTTTAACCTCTGCAATTTCCGCATCAGAGACGAGCACCCGCGAGATTGAGCGGGATTCCTTGTAGATAAACGACTGCCCCATGCCCACGTCGAGCCAAGCGACGGGCGCGTCCGGCGTTTTGCGTGGGGTGTTGGTCGAGTTGGCCTCGGCTACTGTGAAGAAGCCGAACAATATGGTCATGAAGAGTGCGCGCAGCAGGGTCATTGTCTTTCCGTCAGCGTTCTATTTTATTGCCGGCGTGGTCAAATCGGGTGGTCTCTTTGTGAGAGCCCTGGATGACCTCGGCGGTGTGGTGAGTGCGGCGTCCCCGGCGGATGGGTTTGTAGCCGATGAGCTCCGATGTGGAGAGTGGCGTTTTGCCTTCTTCAGGGTCCGTTGTGATGTCGAGGTCACCTCGAAGCACAAGGTGGATATCGCCCTTTGATACGGCCAAAGCAAGCTTTTCGGCTTGTCCGGGGCTGAGTTCAAGGGTGACAGATGGTTTTTGCTTCCGGGCTGTAGACCGGCGTTTCGGTTCGCCGTCTTTGCTTGGCTTCTCGCGGTTTGTGGCGGCGACCGTCAAGACTGGGATACCGCTGAGGATGGTTTCGGTGGCCCAACTCGATCGTCCCCGTTGTGAGTCTGGGCGAATGGTGACGATGACATCGACGTAGTTTCCCGGCTGAATAAAGCCGCCGACGCCAGACTGATTGTCTACCACCACGGTCATTGCGCGCATGCCTTTTCGGATGAGTGCGTTGAGTCCGACCCCAGCGTCGGCGCTGGCCAGTCTTTCCCGTCGGACGGGCTCGTTCGCCAGGATTTTGGCCCGTGGCGTGCGCCCGAGTACCACATCGCGTTTTGTATAGACCTGGTCGAGGGGAATCATATCGGGCAGAAGATAGCGAATAACCAGGTCTTCATCGGTGATGGTCAGGCCCATACCCAAGTCTCGAGTGGCCACGACGACCGCCACCGTGTCCGGCCCTCGACGTGCGGCTTCGACCTCACTTTCTGCTGATTGCAAGACGCGGACCACCGTTAAGGCGGCCAGGGCGGCCCCAACGAAGGACACAATGACAAAAAGTGTGGCACGGGGTGGGTTTCCAGCCGAAAAGCGAGCCATTCAAACTCCGAGGGGTTGCGCGCGAGTGTGTTGAGTGTATCCAATTGCGGCGGAGGCGTCTGAAAGCCGGGCAATGTTGCCAAAATCGGTTGGGTGGTTGGGGGCGTCAGTGAAGGGTCAAGGCGATGGTTGCCAACGCGAGCGGCAGTCCAACCGGAAGGCTCGGGGGTGTGTCGGCAGGCCAAAAGCGCAGGGCAGCCCACCATAGCCACGCGAACAAGCCAGATAAAAGTGCGGTCGCCAGGATGATTTGGATGATGCCCATTGGCCCCACGAACAGGCCGACAACCATTGTGGCCTTCACATCGCCAGCGCCGAGTGCACGA
>DBIS01000201.1 GCA_002296975.1 Deltaproteobacteria bacterium UBA796
CATTTTCGATTCAGTTCTTTCACCCATCACGGGTGTTTCCGATGGTCTTATGGTGTATGGCCATGGCTGTGGGCGCGGGCTTGGAGCGATGGAACCGACGGGGAGCACCCAAGGCGTTGGTGCCCATCATCGCGGTTTTCATTGGGCTGGTTGGCTTTGGACAGGTACGGGCTCAGGGCGGCTTAGAAGTCTTGACGGCAAACTGGGAAAGCCATGCTTTTTTTGAGGAGATCGCCACATCTCCCGCACCCGGCGCGCTGATTGAGTTCCCGCTTGGGCTTGGCCATGCCACGGCACCGTATCAGTTGATTCATGGTTGGCGCCGCAGCGAATCTCACCACGACTATATCGCAGCCCTCAAGGCGGATAATCGCCCAGAAGATTGCCTGTTGCTGCCCATCTTCGACACCCTGTGGGACATGTCACGCGGTGCTGCGAAGGGGTCTTCCACGGTCTTGAAACCTGGCGATATTGGCGAAGCACGCCGGGCGGGCTTTCGGTATTTGGTGGTCTACCGGGCGGGCTTTGATGTGCTCACCCAGGCGGGCATAAAGATCGACCGATATGAGAGTATTCAACGCCTTAAGACAGCTTTTGGACCCCCGATTGTAGACGATGACATGCTGGTCGTCTTCTCCCTTGAGTCTGCCCTATGAAGCGCGGATTTTGGGTAGTGGCCGCCCTCGGGTGTGCTGTGGCGGGAGATTTCCTATTTGGTGGGCTCGACCGATATTTGGTCTCCGAGGGCTGGTTTCCATCGGGGGGTGGCGGCTTTGGGGGCGCGGCTTGCGCTGGGTTTTTTGCCGCGGCTTTGGGCCAAGGCTGGCGCCGACAGGGCATTGCGATTGTCATTGGCGCGGGTATCGGCATTTTCGGTTTATGGGGCTTTCGCTATTTGGTGGGCGCCACTGGCCTTGACCAAGCCAACCAAGCCCTCTTTTTGAGCCACTGGGTCTGGATGGCCGCCGCAGCCTTGATGGGGGGCTGGGTGTCTCGCATGAACCCACGGCGGGCCACAGACTGGGGAATACAGCTGGGCCTGGTGGCAGGTGGGGCGGTGGTCGCGGATATGCTGGTCGGCGGACTTGGCATCGATATGGCGGCGATGAACAAGGTGCTGTACTACCAGACCGTGGAGCTTGAGGTACACCAGGCGGTGGCCGATGCTGAACTGCTTTATGGTCTCAAACCAGGGGCAACTTTGGGCGGCGAAGGGCCGTGGGGTTTGCGTACGGTTCGGGTGAATAGCCAAGGTGCACGCAGCCCAGAATTTCCAATAGCGCGCAAAGATGAACAAGAGCGAACCCTGGTCTTTGGGGGGTCGACGCTGTACGGGGCGGGGGTGTCAAATGGCGACACGGTACCCGGTGCGATGAACCGGATGATGGGCCCAAACCACGAGGTGTGGAACTTTGGTGTTTGTGCATACAACACGGCACAGTCCGCACACCTGGCACAGGGCCTGTTGGACACCCTAAACCCTGACCGGGTGATCATCATGATCACCAACACGGGCCGCAGGGCATTTATGGGCGGGCCAGAAAACATGGGGGCAGACAAATCTGCTTACTTTCAAGAAAACCCCTATTTGTACCTGGAGAATTTTCCGCCGTCCGTCGGGACTTCAAGGGGCTGGCATGGTCTGGGGCTGAGACACTCCGCGCTGTACCGAACCTTCGCGGCGTGGGCGCGGGCAAAAGAAAATCCAGGCACGGAATACGCGGACAAAGCCGACCAATTGGCGGTAAAAAACCTAGAGCGAGCGACTGCTGAGCGCGGGATAGAGCTACTCTATGTGCTCAGCCCATCCCGTGGCAGCGAGGTCGGTCCGACGGACTTTGGAGTCTCCAAAGAACGGTGGCTGGACCTGAACATTCCAGGCCGAAATGGTGACTACCAACAGGCCCATCCTCCACCGGCGATACTCTCAGCGTACGCCACCGCGATCGTGCGATGGATGAAACGGCGAAAGGCCGCCCTGTAGACATGGACTCTTCAGGCGCTGGACCGCACCTGATCAAGGCCTGGCTGCGGCCCATCCCTCACGGTGCGGTTGCGCTCAACACCAGGTCCAGTTCGTAGACGAGTGCCTCGTTGATGACGATCGATATCTTCTCTCCACCGTCTGTCGCCAGTAGGTCACCGGTTCCGGGGCCCAATTCCATGGGAAGACCACTGATGTCGTCATCAAAAATCGCAATAACTTCAAAAGCCCGTGGGCTGGGCACAACACCTGAAAGTGAAAAGGATACAAGCTCGGCGCCATCAGAAAAATCAGCCAACATGCGCATTCTGAAGGGCTCTGGAACGTCCAACTCAGGGATACCTTGTTCCTTGAGAAAGATATAGAGGTAACCCACGCCGTCGGCGCCATCTTGAAGCGGCACCTCACGGCCAATCATGCCCTGAAGCACTGCCGTGATGGGGGCGGGTTCACCAGTATCCTCTGGGATAGCGGTATCGTCGGCGCCACCTGTGTCGTCGGCGCCACCTGTGTCGTCAACGTCTGCATCGGCATCAGCATCAGCATCAGCATCAGCATCAGCATCAGCATCAGCATCAGCATCAGCATCAGCATCAGCATCAGCATCAGCATCGGCATCGGCATCGGCA
>DBIS01000205.1 GCA_002296975.1 Deltaproteobacteria bacterium UBA796
TCTGCTTTGCACGCAGGGGGTCGCAAGTTCGATTCTTGTCGCCTCCACCCCCGGAAGGGTGGCCACCGAAACCCACTTTGCCTCGACCACTGGTCGGGGCAAAGTCGTTTCTGGGGCGTGGCTGAGCGGCGCCATCAGGTTAGTGTTCGCGCCCATCACGGAGCCCACTCATGACCTCCAAAGCCCTCCTCTCAGTCTCAGATAAATCCGGCATCGTCGCACTCGCTCAAGGCTTGTGTGCGCTCGGGTACACCATTCTCTCGACCGGTGGTACCGCCGCCAGGTTGAGGGAGGCTGGCATCACCGTCACGGCGGTGAGCGATCACACAGGCCACATGGAGATAATGAACGGTCGGGTGAAGACCTTGCACCCAAAAATACATGGTGGCATCCTTGGTCGCCGAGATGTACACGCCGACGAGGCTGCCGCGAATGGCATCGATTGGATCGACGTGGTGGTGTGTAATCTTTATCCATTCGAACAAAGCATCGCGCGGCCGGGGCTTACGCCTGATGAGATCATAGAGCAGATCGATATCGGCGGACCCTCCATGGTGCGTTCGGCCGCTAAAAACCACAAAGACGTCATTATTTTGACCGACCCCAACGACTATGAGGGTGCGCTTAATAGCCTCAAAGCTGGAAAAATGGATGGCGCTGCCCGCCGTCGCTTGGCCTGGAAGGCATTTCGGCACACGGCCTCCTATGACGGAATTATCAGCGGGTGGTTTGGCCGGGAAGTCGGTGAAAGTTTTCCTGACGAAGGGGCCATACCCATTCGTCAAATGGAGAAACTTCGGTACGGAGAAAACCCCCACCAGCAGGCTTCATTTTATGCAGAGCCTGGGTTGGGTGGGCGCTCGCTTGCACGGGTACGCCAACTTCAAGGCAAGGCCCTGAGTTTCAATAATTTGGCAGACCTAGATGCCACGCTCAGAGCAGTGTTTCACTTTGATGCCCCAGCGGCTGTGGTTTGTAAGCATATGAACCCGTGCGGTGCGGCCGTCCACCCCGGCGGCCCTCAAGCGGCATTTCTATTGGCCCTCTCCGCAGATCCAGTCTCTGCTTACGGAGGAATCGTCTGTTTTAACCGGCCCATCGACGGCGACACTGCCCGTGCGATGCGCAAAAGCCGGACATTCTTTGAGGTGGTTGCAGCACCGGGCTTTAGCGAAGAGGCACTCAGTCTGTTGGCTGTGAAAGAAAAGCTTCGGGTGATGGAGCTACCCGCTGATTGGGCGGCATCCAAAGCCGATGGAACAGATGCCAGACGGGTACAAGGTGGCTGGCTATTCCAGGACTGGGATGTGGGCGCTGGGATGGGCTGGACGGTGTCTACCGGGCGCAAGCCAACCACCGCAGAGGAGGGTGCGCTGCGGTTCGCCTGGGGTGTGGTTCAGCATGTGAAATCGAATGCGATCGTATTGGCCCGTGCCGAGGACGGCGGCTTTGTGCTCAATGGGGTGGGGGCAGGACAGATGTCTCGGGTAGACTCCGTACGGTTGGCCCTATCCAAAGCCACACGCCCCATCGCTGGCTCAGTGCTGGCATCGGATGCATTCTTTCCCTTCCCAGATGGTGTCCAAGAGGCGATCGACGGGGGCGTGGCAGCCATCATTCAGCCGGGTGGCTCTATCCGAGATGAGAAAGTGGTCGCAGTGGCTGACCAAGGGGGGGCCACCATGGTCTTCACAGGCGCTCGGCATTTCCGGCACTAAATAGTGCGTCCGGGGTATTATCCTCAACGTGGCTAAACAGTATTGCTATTCCTGTGGTGACCCAGCGGTATCGCTCGGTGGTCAACTCGTCGTTGTGTGTTCTAATTGTAGAGCACGGGGCCACGGTGGCGGCACGTCAGAGGCCAACTGGATGCTGCGAAAGGGCGGCGAGAAGGGGCTCAAGGGGCCGATGCCCAGGGCTGTGGTCCTCAACGGCCTGGCAAGGGGCCGGTATAGCGGTGATGATCGTGTGAGTGCAGTAGGTGGCGAGGAGTTTGCACTTGCCGACCACCCTGATTTTCGGGGTTGTTTTATTCCTGGAAGCAAAGATGATCTAGAAATTGAGCGAATGCGGGTTGAGTTAGACGCAATCGCTCGTCGCGCCAAAAACCGACGGATCTTGCACACATCCGGTGGTGTTTTCTTATTTCTTCTCTCTGGGGTGATGGTTTGGTTTTCGGCCAACTCCCAATTGTTGCTTATGCCCGTGACCTGGCGAGTGGAGGTAGAAGAAACACTCCATTGGTGGCAAGGGAGCGCAGAGCCGGGGACGCAATTCGATGACGTGGTCACCGAGGCGAGTCTTCCCCATCGAGACTGGGTTAAGGCACACCCCAAGAATATCAATGGCGCCTCCCTCCATTTGGCCATGGCCGCTCACTGGTCTACTCCTGGCCTTGGCCTGGATCAGGTGCGCCGCCTCTATTTGCAGGCGATGGCAACCCATCCACTCGACCCCATGCCCCTCGCAGGCTTGATCGAAATTGATGCCGCCATGCTTTATAGCCGACCCGCACTTTTGGGTGAAATTTCCAGGGCCATTAGTCGGCTAGAGGCCTTGAGGGCAGAAGGTCCTGGGATGGACGCCGCTTTGGGCGGTTTGGCGCTGGCCCAGGGGAAGCGGACTTCGGCCAAAAAGTACACGGAGGAATGCGCTAAAACAGATGCGGTCTGTGCGATTTTACATGGGGAAGCATCCCTCGACACCGGAGAGATTGAGGCCGTCATCGCACGGCTTGGGCCCCAACCCAGGTCCTTGCGGGCCTTGTGTAGAACAGCGCTGGCTGCGGGCGAGTGGGATGTCCTCGAAAAGGCCGTCACCAGGCTCATTGCGCTCACTCCAGATGACCCTGAGGGTTTTGAGTTTTACGCGGAGGGCCAGGCGGCCCTAGGGCGATGGGGGCTCGCCAGCTCTGCGGCGGCCCAGGCTGTGGCGCTTGGGACCGAGCGGGCTGAAATTGTCCATCTTCGTGCGGCGGTGGTTTTGGCCTCGGGCTCCGTTGATGAAGGTCTGATAGAGATGTTTGATTCCCTGATGATGCATCCACACCTGGGCGGGCACACCAGCCGCCAGACGGTTTTGATTCAAGCGGCTCAACTTCGGATTGGTGTGGGTGACTTGGCGGGCGCGAGGGAGATTGTTGATTCCGCCTTGGACAGTCATGCCAAAAACCAGGCTGCTTCGGTTGTTTTGGCCATCATATTGTCCGGCGAGGGGCGGTTTGGGGACGCCGAATCGGTTTTGCGAGAGATCGATACCAATGGCATGGCACCACCCGATGGGGCCGCTATCCATCGGTGGACTGCCCGGCTTTATCTGGACATGGGCAAGCAGCGGCTAGCACGGCAAGAAATCGAAAACGCGCTGCGCCTAGATCCAAGCTCTCAAGCCACACAAGAAGAGCGTATTTGGGCAGCCATCAGTGCTGGCGATGTCAACGGCGCTCTGTTGGCGCTCGAAAAGCTCGTGAGCTTGGCGCCTGCCCGGTCTATCGACACCGACCCGCGCGAAGGCTTGGGTTTGACGCCCCCCGCACGACGGAATTTGGCTGGCCCATTTTTGAAGGCCATGGATGCCGATATTCGGTATGCGCCTGAGCGGGAGCCGGTGTCTGCGCTTTTGGGTTGGTGGGCAGGCCGTTCCGGGCATTTGGCTCATCTTCTCGACGCCGCCAATGGCCATCCAAATCATTTGAGCCTTCAAATGGCCATCGCCAAGGCGGCATTCGCCTCAGGCGATTGGGCATTGGCTGAAGAAAATGCCGTCGCTGTCGTGTCCCGCAAGCCAAGTATGACTGTGATGCACAGCATTCGGGGGCGCAGTTTAGCGATGATGGGGCGGTGGCCAGAGGCTGTAGACCCTTTAAAGCGTTCGGTAAAGTCAGATTCTGGCCAGGTTGAGTTGCTTCGGTTGGCAGCTGAGGCATGGGCTGAACACGGCGACGTGGAGATGGCGATCACACTCCTCGATGAGGCCAAAAAGATTGCCCCATGGGATGCCAGGATTCGTCGGGCGTTATTTGCCCTAAGTAGCGCTAAGAAATAGACGCTCATCTGGGGGTCAATGTGAAGGTCTTGCTTGTCGGGAATGGCGGTCGAGAGCACGCGCTTGCTTGGCGTATTCAGCTTAGCCCGCTTGTTGATGGCCTCGTGGTTACCCAGCTAAACCCGGGGTTCCCAGCGGACGCCGTCGTTGTGAGTGGAGACATCGTCGCTGCTGCCTTAGCCCATGAAGTTGGACTGGTGGTCGTCGGCCCAGAAGCGCCTTTGGCAGCCGGCTTGTCTGATGACCTACGCGCGGCGGGTTTAAAGGTGTTTGCCCCCTCAAAGGCTGCCGCCCAGTTGGAGAGTTCCAAGGCCTTTGCGAAGGCCTTTATGGACCGTCATGGCATCCCAACCGCAGAATGGTCGACACACGACAACCCGGAGTCTGCACACAAAGCCATCGTCGGCGCCTGTGTGGTGAAGGCGGATGGCTTGGCCGCTGGCAAAGGTGTGATCATCGCTGATGATGCTGCCGAGGCTCATGTTGCCGTCGATAGGATGTTTGATGGCGCTTTTGGTGAGGCTGGCCATCGGGTGTTGATCGAACAAAGGCTTGAGGGCCCAGAGTTGAGCGTGCTCGCGTTTTGCGACGGAAAACTGGCGGTGCCGCTGCTTCCATGCCGCGATCATAAGCGGCGTTTTGATGGTGACAAAGGCCCCAACACCGGCGGTATGGGTGCAATATGCCCGCCCGCCGATGCGACCGATGCCCTCGTACAGTCCGTGCTTGAAACAGTATTACAGCCCACGGTTGACGGCATGGCGGCGGAAGGAATGCCCTTTCGTGGGGTCTTATACGCGGGAGTCATGCTTACCGAGTCTGGGCCGAAGGTCCTAGAGTTTAATGTTCGCTT
>DBIS01000320.1 GCA_002296975.1 Deltaproteobacteria bacterium UBA796
AACATCGCTGGGTCAAACTTAATCGCCTTCTTTTTTGCGACAGTGGCTTTGCTCGCCTCAGCCTTCACAGCTTGCTGCTCTGGGGCATCGCCACCACAGGCGAGGGCCGTGAGCGCCAATAAAAACGTCCATTTTTGGATCATCGGGAACTCCATCTTTTGTGTTTCCACAGGTTCACTAAACGAAAGCTACGCGGGTTGACTACACGGGGCAAATTATGTGTTCACCTTTCACGGTTTTGTGGCCACCTTCGCCACGATAACGACCCCACAGCCCTGCTGGTCGGCCTGGGATTCCGGTTGTCTGGGCTTAAACCCTGCAGCCCTCAACAACCCCAATAATTCCTCGGGAGTGCGGCGCACCACCGGCCAACCGAGCACATGGTCCATAAAGCGGGCATCAGTTGAGGGCCCCATCGCGGTGAGCACCAACACGCCATCGGGCCCGAGGCTTTCCCGACACCAACCCAGCAAAGCGCCCACAAGCCCTGATGGCAGATGGTCGACCAAGCCGTTGAGCACCAGGACATCGGCCTTTTTATCGTCAGGCGCTGGCTGGGCGGCATTCAAAGCCACGATGTCTTGATGAACCATCTGCAGCTGCACTTTGGCGGGTTGTGCCCGCAGACCGGCGTCCAAAAAGGCGAGGGTTTGAACATCGGAGTCCACACATCGCACGCAGGCTCCCTCGGCCACAACCGATGGTAAAAACCGCGCCAGCAAAGCCCCGCACGAAGGCTGAATCAAGGTGATCATGGCCGGCCGACCCTTCGGTAAAGCCGCGGAGATCTCTTGTACCGCCACACCCATTCTCCAACGCAAACCGAGCGGGGTCGACAACCCAAGAATGGCCTCATCGAGCGCCAAGCCCACTGGGTCGTCGCCTTGGGCGCTATTCAAAAGTAAATGCGCTAAAAAACGCAAACGCACACCCGGCTGTGTGGCCATTTCAAGACCGATGCTACCGGAGCCCGAGCGCATCAGCCATGGTCGGAGCTCCGTGCGCAGCACGGCACCAGCGGCCTGAGCCCGACTGAGGCTCGTGGTCCCAGAGAGCCATACATCTACCGCATCAACCAAAGCGTGGAGCGCCCCTGAGACATCCGGTGCAACCCCAAGCCCAGGGCCCGATTTTGCACGTTGATCGGCCCGCGCCCAAACCGTTCTCGGAACGGAGGCTATCGAACGGGCATCATCTCCGTCACCGGCACTGAGCGCACCGAACGCCACCGATGATGAAGTCTGAAGCGAACCGCCACCAAGCGCCCGGCCGGTCTGCGCCCTCAACAGGTCCACGACCGATCGGCTTAGGGCTTCATAAAATCGTGCCGCTACCCCTTGATCTCCGGCCAAAATGGCCATCATCGACCCTTTGGCCCACCAGCGGACTTCGCAATCCTCAACAGCACGGGCATCCAAAGTGAACGGGGCCTCATCCACGAAGGCCAGCTCGCCGAGCATGCAACCGGCCCCAACAATATCCAAGACCAACTCAGGATGGTGCCGGTCGTCCACGATTTCGAGCCGTCCATCCTCGAGCCAATACAGACAACCCCCAGGCGCACCACGCCGGAACAGATAATCATCTTTGGCGACAGAACAGCTTTTCGCCGCAGCCAACAGCCTTTCACGATCAGCGGTCTCGAGGTGTTCAAGGAAATTCATACTCAGAGCGTAGCCCCGCTAACCCACACAATCCAGACGCTTCGGTTAGTGCGGTCTGAGAGGACACATACATGGAAGCGGTAGACACCCTAATCGACAGCTTGCGCACCACAGCCTTCGAGGCGCGCGCACCGATCAAAGCCCAGCTTTTGGGTTTGGCCAGCGGCGAAAATGGCTCCACCGTCCGAGAGCATTTGGACAATGTCAAAAAAGGTGAACTGCTCGAAATCCAATGGGAAATCGATGACGTACTCGCAGAGAGCGCACCGCCCCCGATTCAGCCCCCGCCAGAAATGCCTGCGGACGATCCCGCAGAGCCAGAGGCGCCTGAAGTAGAGATACCAGATCCAAATCAACCCTTGAGCGCAGCCGACCTCGACATGGTCTACGATGACCCCAGAGGCTTCATGCTCCACAAAAGCAAGGTAGGCGCGCGTTGGTTCGCCACCCAAGTCGACCCAGCCACTGGTACCCCACAGACCTTCGAACTACACCCCGATGAACTTGAACAACTTAAAACACAGCTTCAAGGCAGCCCTTACTGGCGAATCGGTGGTTGAAATTAATCCCACACGAGAGCACTAAAAGACAATGAGCATGCGCAAACCGCCCATGGCCCTGACCCTCGCGATTACTTTGTGGGCCTGCAGCCCCAAGCACTACATCGCGAAAGGTGACGCCCACCTCCACGGTCAACGGCCTGATGCAGCGGCTCAAGAGTATCAGCGTGCCTTAGACAAAGACCCCACCGCAGTCGACGCCTTGCGCGGTATGGCTGAGAGCTACATTCAACGGGAGCAACCCGTCCGCGCCATTATGCCGGCTCAGCGGGCCGTCCGCGCCGGAAACATCCCTGCCCACCGCCTGCTGGCCCGAGCAATGCTCACGATAGGTCGTTCAGCAGACGCCATCAAGGTTCTTGAAAAAGCACGAAAAGCTGCGCCTGAAAACAACGCATTCCAACAGATGTTGGTCGAAGCGCTCATCGCCGACGGGCAATACGATACCGCAGCAGACACGGCCGACGCGTTGTTGATCGACATGAGCGATCCCCATGCCCGGACACTCCACGCTTGGGCACTCTCTCGGGCAGACCGCATGAATGACGCCGTGGCCATAGCCGCAGACGCTGCAGCGATCGCTTCAGACGATGGCCAAATTCAAGCAGAATGTGCTGCTATTTTTTGGAAGGCAAAGCGTGAAAAATCCTATGCTCAGGCCAACAAAATGGCCCGTGCATTGCTCCCGGCCTCGCCCCGACAAGCGCTCATCCAAGCCAAATGGCTCCAAGAGCAAGGCCACACCGAACGGGCCATCCGCACCGTAGAGGGCCTTCGCGGGGCCTACACAACAAATGGAAAAGTGGCGGCAACGCTTGGCCTTTTATATGCGGAGCAAAGTGGCTGGAGTGATGCCACACGCCACCTGGGCGCAGCCTTGACCTTAAAGCCATACAGCAACACCAAAACCGTATCCGGCGTCACCCGCATGAACAGTGGCGACAACCTAAGAGAAGGCCTACGCAGGGCGGAGTTGATCGAGATTGCTGAACGTCTCGGGGATGCCTACCGGGCCATGGGGCGCCATGGAAATGCAGCCACAGCTTGGACCACCGCCACCGAACACACCATCAAGCCAAGCGCCGAAGATTACATCCGCATCGCGCAGGCATGGAACAGGGCCGGAAACATCGTTCAAATGGGCCAAAATGCTCAAACCGCCTCTACCATGGCCCCACAAAATCCCGAAGCCCACCTGCTATTGGCCCGAGCTTATGATGGTGCCAACAATCTGGAATGGTCGATTCGACACGCCCAAAAAAGCTGGGAACTCGACCCCTCACAGGCCATGGTCGTCATCTTTTTGGGTGAGCTTTATGAGCGCCGTGGTGAAAAGCGAATGGCCAGAGAGTTGTATCGGGACGCCCTGCGGCGGCACCCCTCCGATGCCCGTATCTATGCTGCTTTCGAGCGCGTTGGTGGCTCGCGGCGCCGTTAGATTAGGAGCGAGACCGCGCCAAAAGCTGGGCCTGACCTTTCGCCTCCAAGTAGCCCAAAGTCTCGCCCTCTAACACAGAGAGTTGCCCAACAGACCAGCCCAAGCGGGTGGCTACTGCGCTGATGTGCCGAGCTTGCTCGACCGAATAGCGACCATCCGCAGCAGCGATTGTCAGACACGCAGTGAGAAAGAGCGCCGCGTGCGGCCATAAAGCCTCGAAGGGGGCGGGATTTATGGCCTCAGATAGACTGCCGATCATATGGCCGATTAGGACGGCCTCATCTGGGTCAAAACCTTCCCCGTCTATTTGGGCCAGACGCTCCAACTCCAACTCGAAACGCCGAAGGACCGGGAGTGAAACCGAGGCCGAGTCAATCCGGCGATGAATACGTGTCCACCGGTTCACAGGCTGTTTCTCGAACGGGTTGCTGTGGGGCGGGCCTTCACGACTGTCCTCGTTGCTGGGGAATATTTACGGGCAGACAAATAAGATAAGGACCCTGCTGAAATAACAAGCCCCTGTTTGGTATCGCAAAGGACTTGTAAGGACCGCACTTACAGGGCAACTGACCGTTGACACCTCATCAACCCGCTCTTTAAAATAGGCCAACGTTGAGAATGGCTTCAGTATGTCGCACGCGGCGAAACCATCTCGATGACAAGGAGCCTCCATGGTCAGACTGACCCGTACCCTCTTTGCGATCACGGCATTTTTCGCCACGACCGCTCTGCCCACAGCCTCTTTGAACCCTCTGTTCACCGCTGGGGTCGCGCAAGCTGCAAGCCCAATGGTGGAGTTGGTTAGCGGTGGCGATGTGGTCGGTGACGGCACCACAGCCGTGCGCTTGCACTTGGTGGCCTTCAACAGCGACGGCACGCCCATGAACGGGGCAACCATCAAGCTCAACCCCCAGGCGGGCCAATCCTCCAAGGTATCGATGGTCCGCCCCGGCCTGTATG
>DBIS01000206.1:0-5999 GCA_002296975.1 Deltaproteobacteria bacterium UBA796
TGTGCTTGCCCCGGCAAGAAATGTGGCTGGCTTGTCGGCGCATCCTGTGGCGACCGCGAAAACGTACAAACGGTGTTTGGCCATAAATCCCTTGGGGTCAGGTCATTAGTTTAGGACATCAAAACAACCGCTTGTTTCATTTGTCACCAAATCCAGTTCGAAGGGTTAGCATGGCGGCTATCAACAAGGAGTTTCATCATGTCCAATGGTCGTCGTGTTTTCATCGCCGGTGGTGCCCTTTCTTCATTTACTGGCAAGGGTCATCCAGACTTTATTTGGAAGCGTCACCCTGACTTTGGCACCCGTAAAAACCCCTCGATGGAGGAGCTGCTCCAAGGGGTCGTCGATGAGGCCATCACCGAGACGGGCTTGAATCCTGAAGACGTAGATCGCTTGTATATTGGGAACTTTGTGGGCGAGTTGTTTTGCAATCAAGGCCATATGGGTGCGGCGCTCGTCGGTACTCATCCCGCTTTCGCGAACAAGCCTTCAGCCCGGCTCGAAGGTGCGTGTGCATCGGGTGGGCTCGCCTTTTTGGCGGGGGTCGACGCCATTGCAGCCGGAGAAGACACCATCTTGGTTGCAGGTGTAGAGGTCCAAACCACCCAGTCCGCACGGGTGGGTGCTGATTATTTGGCCCGGGCATCTCATTATCGGCGTCAACGTGGGCTTGATGAGTTCACTTTTCCCGCACTCTTCGCTCGCCGTACTCAAGCCTATCGGGCCGCGTTTGGTGTGACTGAAGAAGAGATCGGCCACGTCGCCGTCAAGGCCTATGGGAACGCGAATAAAAATCCAAAAGCCCATATGGTCGCGAAAAAAATGAGCATCGAGGTCGCTTGCAGTGTCAACGAACGGAACCCCTGCTTTTTGGCCAATGAGGCGCTTCATCCATTCATCAAAATGAGCGACTGTTCTCAGGTGTCGGATGGCGCTGCAGCCCTTGTTTTGGTCTCGGAGGCTGGTCTGAAAAAGCTGGGCCTGACCGAGGCTGATTGCGTTGAGGTGGCCGGTGTGGGTCACTCTGTGTCGAGTTTGTATGTAGATGGAGACCTCACACAACTCTCCACCACAGCCAATGCCGTGGCCAAGGCTTATAAAGCAGCAGGGATTACAGCTTCGGATGTAGACCTGGCAGAGGTGCATGATTGCTTCACCGTCACAGAATTGATGATGGTCGAGGCCCTTGGCTTGGCGAAGCTGGGTCAAGGCGCTGCACTCACCAAAGATGGGGCAACAGCGATCGACGGGAGCACGCCGGTCAACACGGGCGGAGGCCTGATTGGCTTTGGGCATCCAGTTGGCGCCACGGGCATCAAGCAGCCCCTCGAGATTTTCAGACAGATGAAGGGGAAATGCGGCGATTACCAAGTGTCTGGTGCTTTGAAATGGGGCATCACCGCGAATATGGGCGGCGACGACAAGACCGTCGTGTCCTTGGCCATCAAAAACCTTAGTTAGTCCTCGTGATATGCTGCGCCGAGGAGAAGCAATGCGCCTATTCGTAGCCTTTTTTGCGCTTGGCTTTGGCGTGGCCCAGGCCAGCGAGGTCGAGGCGTACGGGCGGTCAGCGGTCGTTATTGGCATTGCACAGCCCCAAGCGACCGTACCTGCGCTCCGTTCAGCAGAGGACGACACGCTTGGGCTGGCAGCGGTTTTGAGCGGTGCTGCAGGGTACGAAAAAGTGAGCATCTTGATCGGGGCCCAAGCCTCGGCATCGGCCATCTTGGTCGCGGTCACCGAGGCGGTGGCGGCCACAGCAGATGACGGCACGTTGTTGCTTGTGTTTGTCGGTCACGGTGCGGGTGGCGATTACGGCGAGCCCGCCCTGTTGACAGCAGGTGCATCCGTCGCCCAGGCCGAGGAGACCGGGCTCTCAATCGGTGCTTTGGCCTCTGCTGCGCGCCCGCGAACCCCAGAGCAAAGCGTGGTCATCATTATCGACGCTGCCCATGGTGGCGATGTCGATGGCGTGGCCTTGATCGGACCCTCGGCCTCAGATTGGCCAGGTATCCCGGATTGGGGATTGGCGGTCACCACAAAGGCCCGAGGGACCGTGGGGGCTGCTGGACGCATTGTTCCGGCCCTTCGGGATGGCTTGGCCGGGCAAGCAGACATCAACCAAGATGGCCATGTGACGATCAGCGAGTTGAGTGGATTTTTAAAAAGGCGTGCCGATGCCGTCGATGGGTTGGCCTTGGAGCGCCGGGGGGCAGTCGCCGCCAATTTGGTGATGGGCGACGCCTCTATGCGGGTGTCTTTGCCCACCCCATTGCCGCCGGTTTCGGTGGTGCCAATACCGCCGCCGAGTCTTGAGCCAGCTTCTCCCGCTGGGCTGAGGCCGCTCCCGGTCACCGTGCTTGCAGTCGGAATTGCAAGCTCGCTTTCCAGTGCGGTGATGTACTTCGCCAAACGCCAAGGCTGTGAAGATATTGAGGGCAGCTTTACTTGTGGAGACGACCTTGAATACCGACGCTTTCGCAGCACTCAGCACACTTTGGGCTGGGTGGGCGGGGCGCTGGTGGCAACCGGGGTTGGCCTTCAGTTGATGCCGGGTCCAAAGCAAACAACGGTGGGTATCGTTGGGACATTTTAAGCCAGCGAGGCTCGCCAGTGCCGCATGTGTTGCAGGTGCGATATTTTTGGCTGACGGGGGTATACGGTCCGCTATGTGGATGTTGGTCGCGTTCACAATTCTACTCTTCAAACGCCAGGTATTTGCCGCACTGGCTGCTGCGATGGTGGCCTTGTATTTACGATATTCCGGACACGCGGATGTGTTTTACCCTTGCATCGATTGGGTTCGGGTTCGGGGCATGGATTTATGGCCAGGCATGCTGCAAATGGCGGGCTTGGTGCTTGTGTATGCAGCAGGGTTGGCCGCATTGACCGGCCGAAAGCGCAGCGCCAAATCGGTTGTGTTGTTAGGCGCGCTTCTGTCGGTGGGCTGGTGGGGGTTTCCCAGCCATTTCAATTTGGACATCATCGGGGCTAGCGGTGGGTCCACTGTTCCGGTCGTCGTTGCGGGTCAAATCGAGCAGCGTCAATGGGATCGAACGGTGCTGCCGATGGCGGCCGCCTCCGCTTGGCCCCAGGTCGTTCGCAGTGAGGTGACCCTGTCGCGGATCGCCCACGGCATGAGTCAGGCTGGCTCACCCCCCCGGGGTGTTTTGCGGGCGACCTTGTGGGCGGTGCAGGTGCAGGCCATGATTGCCCACATGTGGCTGACTGCCGCTGTCAGTGGCGCGTGTGTGTTGCTTCTGCTCAGCGCCTACGTTGGCGGCCCTTTGGCCGGGCTGGGGTTTTGGGCCTGGCGGTTGGTTGGCCTAAGCTTATGGTTTCCACCGGTATTTAATGGTGTGCTCAGGCTAGTCGGCCTTGTGGGCGGGCTTCCTGAGGCGGCGCTGGGCTTGGGTTTCGCCTTGCTCAACGCCGTGGTCATTATGTTGGTGCTGTACTTGGCGCGGTGCGCGGGGGATGCGTGGGCGGATTAATTTTATCGTTGTTGTTTATTGGGTGTGGAGCGGTCATCGAAGCACCGAACACGCCCAACGTCGCTGCTAAACCAGGCTTGCCAGACTTGGTCATCACCATGGTGACTGGGCTTAGGGATGACCCTGGGGCCGAGGCTGACGAGGGTTTTTTGGCGGCCACGGGTTTACACGGGCGTCGATTTTTGAATGCTTACGCCCAATCTCCATCCCCATTTGCGAGCCTTGGGTCCATGTTGACGGGGCGGTATGTGGGGGCGATTCCCATGTGTGGCCTGATGCTTTCCGGCGACCGAGTACACCGAGACGATCAACAGCCTTGGTGCGCGACCATCCCGAAAGATCGTGAAACCCTTGCCAGCGTTTTAAGCATATACGGCTACAGGACGGGTATTTTCACAGCTTCGCTCAACGGCGCACACCGCCTGTCTGCTGGGTTTCAGACCGCATCTCATGACGCAGCATGGTCTTCAACTCTGGCCAATGCCCTGGATTGGTGGACTGCTGATACAGATCAGCCCCGCCTGATGGTGGTGGTCCTGTCTGATGGTGATGGGCCAGTGCTTCAATCACCTGAAATGCCTCGATTTCCTGAGCGTAAATACCAGTGGTTAGAGCCTCTTGACCCCCGCATTGGAAAGCTAAAGCTCGATGAAGAGTCCATTCATTCAGCATATGAAAAAGCCGCTACAAAGGCCGGGAATTCGATAGCGTCTGTGCTTGGTCGTCTCGGCGATGTTCGACCTCGGTGGACACTGCTTGGCTCAACGAATGGCATGAGCCTGACCGAGCGCGGTGGATTTTATGAGTCCCCGGTCCCGTTGCTCACCAATAATTTGTTGGTAGACCGCGCTGTGCGTGTGCCCCTGCTCATCTCGGGGCCGGGGGTTGATGACTCGGTGAGCGATGCTGTGGTGGAGTTGGTGGATGTGTTCCCAACCTTCGCCAAGTTGGCTGGTGCTGTGACGCCAGCGGGAGTGCCAGGCCTCGATCTCTTTGGGCGGCCAGATGGCCCAGCCTATGCCGAGTTTGGCGATATGCTTTGGTTGCGGGTCGATGATTATTCCCTGACGTTTCGTTGCACACAGCACAACGCGACCAGCATCGACCCCGGTATTACCAACGTGCTCACCGACCCTAAGTCTTCGCTTCCGAATGCATTTTATTCCATGTACAATGTTGAGAAAGATCCCATGCAAAACGTCAACATTCGCGCATCACAGCCCATTCGTTTTGAGCAGCTACGCACCGCTTTGATTCAAATGCGAACCGGTGTAGCCGCTGTTCCAAATGACACCATCACGCCCGAACGTTTGTGGGCTTTGAGGATGGCGCCATCCGATGGATATTGGTAGACATATGTTTATTAAAAGACTGGTTTGTACTGTATTAATCACCGTTACCGCTTCTGGTTGTGCCCCCAAGGGCGAGGCAGACAGTGGCGGTGAGGGGCCGGCGGCTTCCGTCTCTATTTCCCCAGAATTACCGACCACGGTCGATGATTTAGAGGCCCTCGCCAGCGCCCTGGATGGCCCTGATATGTCCGATGAACAGGGCTTTGTTTATCGGTGGTTTCGGGATGGTGAGCCCACCGAACTGACAGGCTCGGTCCTGGCTGCCCAAGAGACGTCCAAATCCGAATCCTGGTCGGTGGAGGTCCGTGCATCTGGCCCCGGACGTGAGGGGCCTCCTGCTCGTTCAGAGCCTGTGGATATACTCAACACGCCACCAGGAGATTTCACTTTGGCCATGGTGCCCACTTTGCCACGGGCGGGGTGGGTTGATTTGGTGTGTACTGTGGCTGTTGCCCCGGTCGACCCGGATGAAGAGGGCTTTGACTACAAGATGGTTTGGTCAAAAAATTCTGCCAGTTTTTCTGAGACATCGACCAGTCAGTGGCCAGGCGACACCATCTCAGCGGCGCACTTGAGCGAGGGCGATACGTGGCGTTGTACGGCTCAGGCCTTCGATGGCGACAAAGAAAGCCCGCCAGCCTCTGTGGAAACTGTGGTGACCGCGATGCCGGCGGGTATGTCTGCAGGTGATGGGGTGCTCTCCAATGCCGATCGATGGTTTATTGGCCACGATGATGCAGACTTTTTTGGCTACGATGTCGATGCGGTTGGTGATGTTGACGGTGACGGAGTGGACGATTTGTTGGTGTCTGGTCACCGTATGGAGGGGAGTGGACGAAATGTCGGGCGCACCTTTGTGATGAGCGGTGCAAGATTGGCCGCCGGCACCACCACAGACCCAGAAGTCGAGGCGATGTGGGTTGTCGAGGGAGCGGATTATTTTGACTTTTCAGGCTTTGCCGTCGCGGATGGTGGCGACGTTGATGGGGATGGCCTGTCGGATTTGTTGATCTCATCCCACAACACCGACGAGCTTGAGTTTAACGCCGGTTCGGTTGCTTTGTTGACCGCCGCCGACTTGGGTGCGGCGAGGGGGGGCTCTGCGGCGTCGGGCTCCCTGCGCTTTTTTGGGGGAAGTCGTCGTGCATACACC
>DBIS01000206.1:6273-6564 GCA_002296975.1 Deltaproteobacteria bacterium UBA796
GTGCGGCGGGTGTGGTCTCTGCGGCGTCGGCCTCCGTGCGCTTTTTGGGGGAAAGTCGTCGTGCATACACCGGGTTTTCAGTAGCGAACGCCGGGGATGTAGACGGGGACGGATGGCCTGATGTGCTGATAGGGGCGATGGGCAACTTGGATCTTGCCCCCTACCAGGGCAAGGCCTATTTGATTCGGCATGCCGAATATGTGGGCCAATCTGAGGTGTCGCTATTTGAGTCTGGGACCACCCTTTTCGGGGAGCATCGGCGGGCTTATGCCGGATGGTCTGTCGCGGGGG
>DBIS01000318.1 GCA_002296975.1 Deltaproteobacteria bacterium UBA796
TACACTCGAGCCTTTTTGACCCTTGGTGAAGTACTCCTGGGCCTCAAACACCTCTGTCCGTTGTAGATGTCGGACCTCAACCGCAATTTTTTCAACTGTGGTCGCAACCAAGGCCAAACAATGAAAATAGTGCGCGTGACGGTCTCGTTGCACCACTTGATTTGATGCGGGCGCAGGCGTCAGGCCAAGTTGCTCGCATACATGAGCCTCGACCGAGGCATCCAAGTGGGCAAACGTACCCACAGCACCCGAAATTTGCCCGACCGCAACCTCGTCGATCGCACGGCGAATACGCACATGCCCACGACGGAGTTCATCCCAAAAAATAGCGAGCTTGATCCCAAAAGTGGTGGGCTCGGCGTGAATGCCATGAGAGCGTCCCATACAAAGGGTGTGAGCATGCTCTCGGCTCCGCCGCTCAATGACCTCTAAAACGGACTCGAGGGTCTCCAAAATCAACTCACCAGACTGCTTGAGTTGCACTGCAAAGGTCGTATCGAGCACATCGGAGCTGGTCATCCCCTTGTGCAGATGCCGTGCAGGTTCACCAATCACCTCGGCCACGCCGGTCAGAAAAGCGATGACATCATGCTTGAGCGTGCGGTCGAGCTCTGCGATGCGATCGAGAGGGAAACGCTCAGGCAACATCGATGCAGCGCCTGTCCGACATGCAACAGCAGTCCCCGCCGGCACTGTCCCCAAATGCTCCATGGCCTCACAGGCGAGCAGCTCCACCTCCAACATAATCGACGCTTTGCGTTGCTCGGACCAAATCGCGGCCATCTCTGGCTTGGTGTAACGGTCGATCATAATGAAGCTCCTGCGGGTCTGTTAATTGTAGGCGCCACCCACACCGAGAGGCTCGAGTGGCGTGTCTTGAGTAGCGAGATGAAGGGTCACACGATTGGCAGCGCCAGCAGAATGAAGCGCCATCGCCGCCTCCTGCAGTGCACGCTCTGGCGAATTATTTTCACCTGACAGGTGCGCGAGGATGAGGTGCTCAAGGTGTGGCCCCACACTCTCGGCCAGCATCGCAGCAGACTGCGCATTGGACAAATGCCCATGAGACGAACGGATACGCTGCTTCACCGACCACGCATACGGGCCGTCAAGCAACATCTCGACATCATGGTTGAACTCCAACACCGCCACAGACAACGAGGCCAGCTTTTGGCTCACCAATGTCGTCGGCCGACCCAAATCGGTAATCACCCCAACCCACCGTTGGCCAATCCCGACACGAAAGGCGACGGGGTCGGCTGTGTCGTGTGGGATGGAGAATGGGTCCACCACCAAACCACCCACACGAAACGCACGCCCGGCAGCGATGGTTTCCAAGCACGACGGAACCATCGCAGACTTCAGAGCCTGAGCCGTGCCTTGGGTCATGAAAAATGGCACATCTCGCCCAGTGTCCTTTTTAAGGCGATTGCACAGAACCCGGGCAGCCCCCGCATGGTCGCCGTGCTCATGGGTCACCAGGACCGCATCGATGGGCGCGTCGCCAAGGCCCACATCATTCATCCGCTTTAAAATTTGCTTGGTCGATGGCCCGCAATCGATCAACACGCCACTCCGACCGTCACCCACATAGGCGCAATTGCCCCTCGACCCAGATGAGAGGACCGCTACAAATGCATCGCGGGGGGGGAGTTTTGGCACAGCACCGCCTATCACGATGATCAACCAGACGCCCCGCCTGGTTTTAGGGATCTGTGGAAGAGTTTTTGGGGCCCGCACACGACCACGCCAAAACGAGTTGGATACGCTACGTTGCCCCACAATGCTCAACAGCCTCGCCAATATTGGACGCTTTGGAAACTTCTCCGCACAAATCGCGGTCAGAGTCGGACGGCGCCCGTTTTTTTATCGCGAAATCATCGCGCAGTTGTGGAGCACGACAACCCAGTGTGTCCTACCCGTCATGGCGGTCACCTTTCCTTTTGGAATGGTGATGGCCCTCCAAGGCCTTGAGATCTTTCGAATGTTTGGCGCCGAGCGGATGCTCTCATCCCTGATCAGCATCGCCACCCTCCGCGAGCTTTCGCCGGTGCTCGCCTCGGTGCTTGTGGCCGCCCAAGGGGGCTCGAGCTGCGCGGCCTCTCTCGGTGCCATGCGCATCAAAGAAGAACTCGACGCCACAGAGGTGATGGCCGTCGACTCCATCAAATTCCATGTGGTACCCCGAGTGATCGCGATGACTATCGCCTGCCCTTTGCTAAATATTGCAGGCTCGATCGCGGGCGTGGCCGGTGGATACTTCACGGCCGTTTACATCAAACATGAATCCGGGGGCATCTTTTTGACGGAGTTGTGGGCATTTATGGGCCCGATGGACATCTACGGCGGGCTGATAAAGACCACCATCTTCGGCCTCACCATCGGACTGATCAGCTGCTACCACGGCTTTCGGGCGACGGGGGGCGCAGCAGGCGTGGGTAAGGCCGTCAACGACACCGTCGTCCACAGTGTGGTCGCCTTTATCACCCTCAACTATTTCCTTACATCGGCCTTGTTCGGCGCGGTTGCACCATGACAATCGTGGCCAAAAAACTCGCTGGAATCGGCCAGTACGGACTGTGGGTCGCTCGATTTGTGCGGGCGGTCATCACCCACGGGCCGCCCAAGGGCCAAACCCTGCACGAGGCCTACCGCATCGGTGTCAAGAGCCTGCCGATCTTGGTGATCATCTCCGCATTCGTGGGCACCAACCTGGCACTTCAGGGATACAACGCGTTCAAGCCCATTGGCGGTCAGCGATTGGTCGGCATGTTTGTCGCCTTGGCTGGCGTGCGGGAGATGGCACCCATCATCGCTGCGGCCATGATCGCGGCCAAAGCCGGTACCGAAATGGCCAGTCAAATTGGAATCATGCGAATTCGCGAGCAGATCGACGCGCTCGAGGTCATGGCGGTCAACCCCCTCGCCTATTTGGTGGCCCCACGAATGATTGGCATCATGTTGATGCTGCCCGCCCTGACCATCATCGCCATCTTTGTCATGCTCACCGCAGCCTACACAGTCAGCGTTTATCAACTCGGTCTCCCAGGGCACGAGTTCATACATTTCGCCTCCGAGATCATCGAGCCCGTCGACTTTTTATACGGCGCCATCAAAGCGATGTTTTTCGGTCTGATCATTTGCACCATCAGCTGCTACCACGGTTTTCATTGCACGAAGGGCCCAGAGGGTGTGGGCGCCGCTACCAACCGTGCAGTGGTGACATCAAGCGTTATCTGTATCGTGCTGAACTACTTTGTCAGTGAGCTGCTGTACGGAGGTGCGCTGTGATCGAGCTTCGTAATGTCTCCAAGTCCTTTGGAGACAACGTCATCTTGAGAGACATCTCGCTCAAGATTCCCCCCGGGAAAACTACCGCGATCATCGGGCCATCGGGTACGGGCAAAAGTGTCACGCTCAAACATATCGTGGGACTTCTTCGCCCCGACTCTGGCCAAGTGCTGTGTTTTGGCACCGATATGGCGACCGCATCTGAGACAGAACTGTATAAAGTCCGGAAACGGATCGGCATGCTATTTCAAGATGGCGCCCTCTTCGACTCTTTCTCCGTCGGGGACAACGTCAGCTTTCCGTTGGTTCATCACTCACCCCATATGAGTGCAGCCGAACGCAGAGCCAAGGTAGAGGAGAAGCTCAACTTGGTCGACCTCCCAGGCTTTTACGACCGCCCAACAAGCTCCTTGTCGGGCGGCCAGCGCAAGCGGG
>DBIS01000253.1 GCA_002296975.1 Deltaproteobacteria bacterium UBA796
CACGATGGTGGCTGGGCAGTTTTTCCAGCGGCCATGGACTTTCGCCCCTCGGTTCAGGTGCTCGGCCCCCGCATGGAGTTTCGGTTGGGCGGGCAGCCGGAGTGGATGGCCTTAAAGGTATCCGCGGCGGCGGGTGCCGCAATTTGGAGTCAAGGTGAGCGGGTGATGGAGTCGATTGATTGAGTCCGCCCTGTGTGCCTAAAGCCCAGTGTCCTCCACGCCTTCGTCCTCCGTTTCTGACAGTCCACAGATCGCGTCGCATGTGTCAGTGGGGCCAAGCAAATTACCCCCGAATATGTTGTCACAGAGGGTAAATGTCGACGACCCACACACGATGCCGTAGCCACCGTTGTCGGTGATGTCATTTTCGCTCAATGTCGCCACCACCCCAGCGAGGTTGAGTCCGTTTTCGGAATTTTGCTTGATGGTGCAGCCGGTCATTGACACGCTGCCTCCCGTCGCCGCAAGCCCGTCGCTGCTGCCATTTTGAAGGCTGGTATCAGCTAAACTCAAGGCGCTTTCGATGCTTAAAATACCATTGCTAAGGGCGCCGTCCACAATCGAAACAGTGCTGCTTACCGTGGAAAGGCTGGCGCTCGTTGTGTCTGAAATATCGAGGTTGGTGAATGTGGCCTCGGCGTTTGCTATCTCGAGTCCGAGGGCGCCGGTGTTTGAGATGTCGAGGTTGTTGGCGTTTAGGTTTGAGGGTCTAGAGCCGTCCTCCCAGGTCGTGGCGGCAAAGCTGATGCCAGCCCCAAAGTTGGTCTCGCTCAGGCTAAAGTCCGTGAGGTCTACGATGACCGGTTCCATGACGACAAGCCCATCCCGAGACCAGGTGTCGGTGAAGTCCAAACCGTTGGATGTAGCGAATGAAGCAGCGGTCGAGGTCCGAAGAATACTGATATCGGAAAAGGTGTGGTTTCCGCCGAGCACCCGGCCTGCCATCGCGGCGGTATCGGTGACGGTCAGCCCGCTCATCGCGGTATCGCAGCCCTCTAGAAACATCGCTGGGTAGGCTGTGATCTCTGGGTAAGTCCCGATCAATTCTCCACTGATATACAGCTCTGAAGATCGGTGAGAGCTGACGAGGGTGTTGTTGATAATGTGGTCGCTCACGTTCATGGTTGCCTGAATACATGCGATCGCGTGGCCTGAGCCATCCTCAAAGCGATTGTCGCTCAGGGTTGCTTCGCCGCCAGAAATAAGCACGCCATACTGGGCGTAGTCTGTCCAACTGTTAGCGCTCACAAAAAGGGTGGCGTCGTGCCCGTACACCCCTTGGGCGCCACCGCTGAAGGTGTTGCCCGTGACGGTGTGCTCTCCACCAAACCACGCCTGAAAATCAGAGCCGAGCATGTCGTAATAGATGTAGCTGAAGTCCTCAGTCCCGGTTTCGGCGTAGGCACCGATGGTTCCTGAGTCAACAAATCGAGAGTTGCTGAGGGTGGAGTTAGTGGCGTTGTAGTTCACAACGCTGGCGGCTAGACCTTGGGTGGATGGGGCTGAAAAATCAGAGTCATCGATGGCGAGGGTGCCCCCGAAATTCATGACCCCAGCGCAGGTGCTGCCGCTGACAGCGATCCCAGAGATTTGGCTGTCCGAATCCATCGCGCAAAACCCGACGCCGTCGTTGTTGCTTAGGCTTCCGCCCAGCCAGTCCACAGTGGAGTCGAAAAATGTAGCGGCAGCGTTGTTGCCGACGGTGGAGCATTGCCCGTCGGAGATGTCGGTCACCGTGCGCACATTAGAGATGTTGACGTTGGTGAGGTGGGCATCGACCTGTTTGGCGTAGATGCCTTGCCATCCGGTGGCCTCTATTTCAATGTCTCTAAAGTCAACCAAAATTGGCTCTAACCCTGAGGCTGTGACGACAAGACCCCCATGATTAAAGCCTGAGATATCTACAGACTCAATGGTGACTGCTCTCGCCGAAGAGATGTAAATGCCAGCACCCTCATGGGCCTTGGCAGGGTCCCAGATTTCAGCCTCGCCGAGGGTGTTCGTGCTGGGGTCCGCGGAGATTGTTGTGTCGGAGATGGAAATGTCGCCACTGGCGCTCGATGCCTTGACGCCGGTCACCGTGGGGTTTGAGATGGCGGCCAGTGCGAGGGTCAGGCTACCGCCCCGTGTGGCGATGGCGTGGGTGCCGCCATCGAATGTATCGCTGGTGCTTTGAATGTGGGCATCTGTGCCAGAGATGGCGATAGCGGTGTTGGCGCTAAACAGGTTGTTGCTCGTGTACAAGATGGCGCCGTCTGTTGCCCTCACAGCCGCGTTGCGCGCTTCCTCGTCTGCCATGTTGCCGTAAAATTCATTGCCTTCGATGGAGAGGGTTGCGCCGTTGCGAACCCGGGTAGCGTAGCCTGCGATGCTTTCGAAGTTGCAGTTGATCACTCGGGCGGAGCCGCCTTCGTCGAGGTGAAACACGCCCATTGGCAAAGCCTCGAAGTTGGAGGCCTGGAGTAAAACATTGGTGCTACCCTGGGCGTGGATGGCGGTATCGCCCAGGTCGCCGAAGGACATCACCTGAAGCGCGATGTTGTCGACGTCAGCCAAAAACACGCCCAGGCCGCCGCTGTGGACGGTCATCCAGGACAGGTTGACATTGTCCGCTCGGACCGAGATGGCTGAGGTGTCATCCGTCACCCGAATCACAGCAGGCTCACCCGAGGTCGGGCCCTTGAGTGTGACTGATTTGTCGATGATGACCCGCTCGTTGTACTCACCGCTGCACAGGGTGATCACATCGCCATCTTCGGCCCAGTCCAGGGCATCTCCAATCGAGGAAAAGCCGCCAGCACCATTGATGTGTATACAACCCTCGTCGGGCAGTCCAGGCTCGCTATGGGGTGTTGCGGTGTCCGAAAGCATGGCCGGGGCCGAGAGGGCGTCATCTTTCGGGCTGCAGGCCAGGGCGAGTAGAGACAGAAGGGCAGGGCTTGCTTGCATTTGATTCAGTCCTCGTCCTTTGGTGTACCTGACAAACTGCCTGTACTCAAGCACGTCGAGCAGGATAAGGCCCACAAATGGAGGTCATGTGTCCTACGAAGACTTGGAAGCCCGTCTCGCGGAACGTACAAAGCAAGCCTTATTGGGTGGCGGTCAAGCCGCGATCGATAAGCAGCATGAACGCGGAAAATGGACTGCACGAGAGCGAATAGACGCCTTTTTAGATGCGGGTACATTTCGAGAGATGGATCGCTTTGTCACCCACGATTGTGCCGATTTCGGCATGGATAAGAAGAAGGTCTACGGCGATGGGGTCGTCACTGGCTACGGTCGGGTGGATGGACGACTGGTGTATTTATACGCCCAGGATTTCACTGTTTTCGGTGGGTCACTTTCGGGCGCATATGCTAAAAAGATATGTAAAATCATGGACATGGCAGTTCGGAATGGCGCACCGGTGATTGGGCTAAACGACTCTGGGGGGGCGCGAATACAAGAGGGGGTGAAGTCTCTTGGTGGCTACGCAGACATCTTTTTGCGGAATGTTCAAGCCAGCGGTGTGGTGCCGCAACTCACCGCTATTTTGGGGCCGTGTGCGGGAGGGGCTGTGTACTCTCCGGCCATCACCGACTTTATCTGCATGGTCGCTAAGACCTCATTTATGTTTGTGACCGGTCCAGACGTCATCAAGACGGTGACCCACGAAAGCGTCACCAAAGAGGAGCTTGGTGGAGCGGATACCCACTGTGGTATTTCGGGTGTTGCCCAGTTTTCAGTACCCGATGAAGCCGCGGCCTTGGCGTTGTTGCGGGAGTTGCTCAGCTATTTGCCCAGCAACAACATGGAGGAGGCTCCGCGTCGTGATAGCGCCGACCCCGTCGACCGTTTGGCAGAGTCCCTCGATAGCTTGGTGCCAGAAAATCCAAACAAGCCCTACGATGTCACCGATTTAATCAAGGCTGTGGCTGATGAGGGCGCATTCCTTGAGGTTGCGTCTCAATATGCGGGCAATGTGGTTGTCGGGTTTTTGCGATTGGGCGGCCGTTCTGTTGGGGTGATCGCCAACCAACCTGCCCATCTGGCTGGGGTGCTCGATGTGAACAGCTCCACGAAGGCTGCTCGTTTTGTGCGCTTTTGCGATGCATTCAACATCCCGTTGTGGGTGATCGAGGATGTGCCAGGCTTTCTGCCTGGTGTAGAACAAGAGCATGGTGGGATCATCAAGCACGGCGCGAAGTTGCTTTATGCATTCGCTGAGGCCACGGTCCCGAAGATTACTTTGATCACACGGAAGGCCTATGGTGGGGCCTATTGTGTGATGAACTCCAAGCACATTGGGGCCGACCTCAACTTTGCGTGGCCCACCGCCGAGATTGCAGTCATGGGCGCGGATGGTGCGGTCAGCATCATCTTTAGGCGTGAGCTTGCTGCCGCTGAGGATCAGGAATCCAAGCGGGAAGAGCTGGTGGCAGCCTACAAAGACAAGTTTGCCAACCCCTATCGTGCCGCAGAGCTGGGCTATGTGGATGAGATTCTTCGCCCTCGAGATACACGACATCGTCTGATCGAGGCTTTCGATTCTTTACAAAACAAGCGGGCCTCAAATCCGCCTAAGAAGCACGGCAATATTCCTTTATAGAGAAAAGCTTGAGGCTCCAAACTGATAATAGGTGCTCACCTGCTTGACGGGAGGGCTCAAGCGGGTAAAAAGGGGCCGTTCCGCAGCACGAGAAAGCACTCGGTTGCATTCCTGGATCTGGAGATATCATGGCAGTACGCATTCGCTTGGCCCGTCACGGACGTAAAAAGCAGCCCTTCTACCGCATCGTTGCGGCCGATAGCCGTTTCCCTCGTGATGGCAGATACATTGAGCGATTGGGTCACTTCAACCCCATGATCGAGCCCAATGATCTCGTCGTGGACCTCGAGCGCATTGACTACTGGATGAGCGTCGGCGCAAGCCCAAGCGAAACAGCAGCCAGGCTTATCGCGAAAGCTCGCGCTAGTGTCGAGAGCTAGAGTGGAAGCCCTCGTTGATTTTATGGTGCGTTCAGTTGTAGACCACCCCGAGGACATCAACCTCAAAGTCACAGAAGGCGATGCCTCTGTACTTTTTGAGTTGAGTGTTCACGAAGATGACCACGCTTACCTGCTTGATGGTGACGACCAATTGATCGCGGCCATGCGGCAAATTCTAGGCGCATCCGGCGGCAACCGTCGCGGTGTGCTTGAGCTTGTCGGTGAGTCCGATCAAGCCCAAGAAGAGTAGGCATTTTGGGGAAAACATTCCCCAAGCAAGAAGACGCCATTAGACCCGATGAAGTCCGCATCGGACGGGTCAGTGGCGTTTTCGGCATTTCTGGAGAGCTTCGGCTGTTTCTTCACAACCGTGAGTCCCAGATTTTTTCCAAAAACGGCATGGACGTCATCTTGGTTTCTCCGGAAGGAGAGCGAGAAAGCCGTCACTTGGCTACTCGCCAAGGCTCTAATCGACGGGTTTTGGCCAAGATCGCTGGGGTCAGCACCCCTGAAGGTGCCCGTGCCTTGATGGGTTGGGAGATCGTCGTCGAGGCGAGTGCGCTGCCAAAGCCAGCCACGGACGAGTACTATTTACGGGATCTTATTGGCCTTCTCGTGAAAACCCAAGATGGCGATGTTGTGGGTACCATCACAGAGGTGATGGAGGGTGAGCGGATCGATTGCTGGGTTGTCAAGGGGCCTCAAGGTGAGTTGATTTTTCCAGCGGTCAAAGAGGTTGTCATCTCTGTGGACCTAAACGAAGGGGTGGTCATTTCGACCCCTCTTAAAGACCTGTCGGCCTGAACGGTGCGTTTTGACATCCTGAGTTTGCACCCTGATATGTGTACTGGGCCTCTCGGTACCAGCATTCTCGGGCGGGCTCAGCGACAAGGGCTCATCGACGTTTCGGTCCATGACCTTCGCTCTTGGGCTGAGGGGAAGCATCGCCAGGCCGACGACACCCCATACGGTGGCGGCGCGGGCATGGTGATGCGCGTAGACGTTGTAGACCGTGGCATCCAGGCTGTGTCGGGTCCTGGGGCCCATGTGTTGTTGATGGACCCGGCGGGTAAGCCCTTCAAGCAGGCCGACGCTCAGCGCCTGGCAAAGCACGAACAACTGGTGTTGGTGTGCGGGCATTATGAGGGCATAGATGCTCGAATCCGCGAGCATGTGGTCGACGAGGTGTTTTCGATTGGTGACTTTGTACTCACCGGCGGCGAGCTGCCCGCCATGGTTATCGTTGACGCGGTGGCAAGATTGTTGGGTGGCGTCTTGGGCAACCCTCAAAGCAGTCAAACAGAGTCATTTTCTGACGGGCTTTTGGAAGCACCTCAATACACAAGGCCAAGAGAATATCGAAATTGGACCGTTCCCGCGGTGCTTTTTAGTGGGCACCACGGCGATATTGAGGCTTGGCGAGAGGCGGCATCAATAAAGATTACCTCGGATGTTCGGCCAGACATGATCGCAGATCGTGATGCTTCTAAGGCGAAGCTTCCCTGAAATGCTGGAAGGGGGCTTGACGAGGCCGGCCGGTGGCGATAATCCGGGACGGCTTTAGGCCTTGGGCGTCTTCGGACGTTTCGTGTGGTTAACCACACTATCCTGGCGAACATTATTGACGAGGACTGTCTCATGCCCAGCATGCACGAAATCAACCAAGAAATCTCAGCCGCCCTTGAGGCTCCCACTGTCAG
>DBIS01000234.1 GCA_002296975.1 Deltaproteobacteria bacterium UBA796
AGACATCGACGGTGATGGTTTCGCTGACTTTATTACCGGAGCGACCTACGATGATGAGGCTGGCCTTGATGCCGGTGCCGCCTATGTGGTCGGCGGTGGTGCAACCATGGGCGGCCCAATCGATGAATACGCCATGGTGAAGATCATCGGCTCGGGCTCAGAAGACCAGTTTGGTGCGGCCGCTGTTGGTGGCGGTGATATCGACAATGATGGAAATGACGATTTAATGGTCTCTGCACCATTTTCAGGTGGAACGGCAGATACTGGTAGCGTTTACGTCTTTTATGGCATGCTCGCCGGTACTGTTTCGAGTGCTGATGCCGACGCCAGCTTTTATGGCGATATCCTCGATGATCAGTTTGGCACCTCCCTCGCCTTTGTGGGCGATGTGGATGGCGATGGCAACTCGGCAATCCTTATCGGTGCATCTCGTAAGGACACCACGGGTGCTGATGCCGGTGGTGCGTACTTGATGAATGATATCGGCCTTTAGGGGGGAGGAGGGGCATGCTTGACCCCACATCCATCCTTTTCATCACCCTCGACTCGTGTCGGTATGACACCTTCGTCGCTGCCGATTTGCCCAACCTGAAGGCGCTAGGGCAGGTCTACTTGGCCAAAGCGCCTGGGAACTTTACTTTTGCCTCTCACGCTGCGATGTTTGTGGGCTTTACGCCCGGCGTTCCCGACAAGGCCCAGGCACTGATCAACCCCAAATTTGGGAAAATCTTCAAAATCGTCGGCGGCGGATACCCAAGCAAAGGCAACGAGTTTCTGACCATCAAGGGGAAGAACTTGGTGCAAGGCCTGGGTGCGATCGGCTACACGACCATCGGTACCGGTGCTGCTGGGTGGTTCGATGATGCCACCCCAACCGCCCAGCCTCTCGTCGAGGATTTCCAACATTATTGGTTTGCTGGGAATTGTTGGTCATTGGAGAAACAGCTCCAATTCGTGAACAAACACCTCGATCGCCTGAATGGCAAGCCCGCATTTGTTTTTATCAACTTGGGTGAGACACATGTGCCTTATTGGCATGAAGGTGCTGACTGGGATCGAAGCCACAACCCATGTCGGCCCTTTGGAGGCGCCGACAATGACGCCGCTGAGTGCGCCCGTCGGCAGTTGGCTTGTGTGGAGTGGGTGGACGACACTTTGGGACCGCTGCTCTCACGGTTTTCGGGCGCAAACACCTTGGTCTGTGCAGATCACGGCGATGCTTGGGGTGAAGATGGAATGTGGGAGCATGGCATTCACCATCCAAAGGTCATGGATGTACCCTTGGTATTTCGGCTTCAACACGCCCCGGTGTCGATGGCCTCGCGGGCGGCCAAAGTGCGTGGATTCGCCCGAAAAATTCTGAAAAAGTGAGCGGCTAGACCTTTTTTCGATTGAATTTTGATGCAAGCTTGTCGGTCACCACTTTGTCTTCTTCAGTTCGACCGAGGACCCAAAAAAGACCCAGTCCCACGCACAGCACCACGCCAACCACGCCCACCCGCAGCATTATCTGTGAGTCCCTCAAGGCGATGTGACAGCCGGCGCCGGCCCCCAGGGCCAACATGGAGAAAGCCAACGCTCGGATAGAAAAGGCGGTGCAACGGTAGAGTACCCAAACCTGTACCAAGCGCAATGAAGACCACACGGACAAAGCAATGGTGCTCGCGAAGGCTGCACCGTGGATGCCGTGGTGGGGGATCAGCCAGGCGTTTAGGCCAATATTGAGCCCTACCGCGACAAGACCGTTGATGAGGTTGAGGGTGGAATGGCCACCTTGGGTGAGGATGGCGCCAGTGGGGGCCGCAAGCACGTAAATTGCCTGTCCTGCCATCAATATGGCCAAGGACGATGCGCCGGCCAGATAAGCCGAGTCGAAGATCGCCAGCACCACATCGGGGAGCAACAACACAACAAAGTAGATGGGTGTGGCCACGACTAAAAGCCAACGGGTGACGATCTTTAGCAGGTCGTTTAAGCGCTGAATCTGGCGCGTGTAGACCAACTCGGCGATGACGGGGCCAAACATGGTCGTGGATGCCAAGACGGGCAGCGCCCCTAGCATGGCCACCGCCACGCTCACTCGGTATACGCCCACATCTGCGAGGGTGCCCAAAGCAGTGAGCATGACGATGTCGACCCACAGGTTTGCACGGTAAAGTACGCGCGCGAAGCTTTGTGGGAGCGCGTACCCAAAAAGGTGTTTGAATTCTGTCCGCGCCTTGATGCTGGCATCTCGCAACAGTGCACCATCTGACGCCCAGATGATTCGGACGGCAACAGCTACTCCGGCAGCTTGGCCCAAGGTGAAAGCGCCGATGACCCCGGCAATGCCCAGGCCCATGCCTACGGCCCCCAAAGCCCCGATGAGGGTGGTCAACGGAATGGCGATAAGCCGAGACAAAGCATGTCCGCGCATGTCCTTTCTTGAGATCAGGACTTCGGATGTGACGGATATAAAAGCGACCAAAGCGATGGCCGCGCTGATCATCTTGACCGCCTCTGCCTCTTGGGGTCGGTCAACCAAAACCAGGCCATTGGCCACCACTGCCCAGGTGATGCCCGCGAAGAGTGGTCCGGAAATGAACACGGTGCCGAGGGCCGAAAAGAGTAAGCCCTTGAGCCGCTCCTGCTCCTTGGTTTTGCGGTACCGCGCACCAAACATGGTGGCACCTCCATCGACGCCTAACGGGGCGAGAGCGCCCACGATATTCGCGATGGTGGAGGCGAAAGCGAAGAGCCCAAAGCCAGCGGTGCCGAGGGCCCCAGATAAAAACCATGTGGTGATCATCCTCAGTGCACGTTCGCTGATCCCTCCAAGCATGACGATCATCGATCCGCCAGCGATCGCGGAGGCGTCTTCGCTCAGGCTCGTGGTGGGCTCATTGTGATCCGATTCCATGGACTGAAGTGTGCCACGGCCCAAGCTTGGGGCAAAGTGGCTACGGTATTCTGAGAGGGGTCCATGCGAAAACCAGATTTCTTTATCGTCGGTGCGCCCAAGTGCGGAACGACCGCCATGTATCGGTGGCTCAAAGCTCACCCCGAGATTTTTGTGCCCGTGAAAGAGATTCACCACTTTGGAAAAGACCTCGACCATCGCCGCCCGCCTGTCAGCGCAGAACGCTACGCGGCTTTGTTTTCTCCGGCCACCTCCGCGCATAAAGCCCTCGGAGATGTGGGCGTGTGGTATCTGCTCAGCACCGATGCAGCCGATGAAATTTACCAGTATGCCCCCCAGGCCAAAATCATCATTATGCTGCGCCGTCCTGTCGAGATGTTGTACTCGCTTCACAGCCAACTCCTGTATTCAGGCGAAGAGGACCTTGTTGATTTTGGGGCGGCCCTCGAGGCTGAGGCCGAA
>DBIS01000352.1 GCA_002296975.1 Deltaproteobacteria bacterium UBA796
CCAACCACGATGGGGCGTGACCGATGCTTACCGGTGTCTTTCTTCCATCGCTGCTGCTCTTCCATCATCCTGGCGGTGGGCAAGCTGCTCTTGAATGAAGCAAAGCGTGCGTCGGAGACGACCTCTTTATTGGCCAAATGCCCGTCATCCTGTTTCGAGACAAACAAGCTAGGCACCAATTCGGCCCCCTCGGCGCTCACGATGGCCACGATGTGCACATCTTTCGTCTGCTGAAATACCAACTTTTGGAAGGATTGAAGCTTTTTGTCATCGAGTTTCGCGAGCTGGAAAGCGTCTACTTGCTCCGCAACTTGGGCCAACTGAAACTCAAGCCAAAGATCCACCTCGCTCGCCATTTGGTCGACTGAACGGGCTTGGCTATCCGCCGCCTTTTGAGTCAGCCTTCCTACACTCACATCGGTGGCCCCTAAACCGAGGACTGCGAGCGGAATCAAGGAGGCCGCACCTATGACCAACACCAGTCGGGTGCGCAGCCTCATGACTCAATCCGCAATCGGAAACTGCAAACGAAACATTGTACCGCCGGACTCACCTGCTTGCACTGTGATGGTCCCACGGTGCTTGGTGACGATTCGGTACACTACGCTCAAGCCAAGGCCCGTGCCCTTGCCTGGGGCCTTCGTGGTGTAAAATGGGTCAAACACTTGCTCCATCGCATCTTGATGGATGCCTACACCATTGTCAGTGACGGTGGCCCAAAGATGGTCAACCTCACGCCCGGCCGCCAAGGTCACCCGCCCCCCTTCTGCACCGTGCTCGTCCCGTACAGCCTCGATTGCATTTTTGACCAGGTTGACGAAAATCTGGCGAACTTCAGTGGGTTCAGCGCGAATTAACCCACCGTCCTCGATCTCCAAAACCAGATCAACACCTGAGAGGTCAACACCCCGTCCAACCAGGGTGGCTGCATCTTGTATGACCTGCCCCAAGTCGACTGGGGAGACGTCCTGATCAGAACTGGTTCGAGAATAGCTGGACAAATCGACCACGATATCGCGAATGCTTTTGGAGTAATCGACGATTTCTGCAGCGTAAGCGTCCACTTTTTGGCGACAAGACTCCTCTGGAATGGCCTCAGCCAAACCCAATATTCCGAACAACGGGCTGGACACCTCATGGGCAATCCCCGCAGCGAGCGTTCCAATCCCGGCAAGCTTTCCGGCCTGAATCAACTCAGCTTGCAGCGCCACTGCATCTGAAAGCGCCGTTTTTAAAGCTAAATTCTGCCCAGCGAGTTCACCGAGGAGTTGCTTGTTTTCGATGGCAAGAGCGCGCTTTTCGAGGGCACGGCGGGCTTTTTTTCGGATATCGAAGACATTATTGAGGGGCTTCACCACATAATCAAAGGCGTCGTATTCCATGGCAGTCAAGGCTGTATCCAAGGATGCATAGCCGGTGATAATGATGACCTCGGTGAAGGGGTCCAGCTCCTTGGCTCGCTTTAAAAGCTCTAGGCCATTGAGGTCTGGCAAATTTTTGTCGGTGATGAGCAGATCGCAGCCGCTCTCATCCAAAACACGCATCGCGGCAGCACCCGTGCCAACGCAGGTCAATCGGACGGGCTCGTCTTCAAACACGGCTTCGAGAATCTGCAAAATGACCGGCTCGTCATCCACGATCAACAGATGCTTTCGCGCTGCTTGTTCCGTCACCTCAGGGCCTCCATTCAACAATGGCAAGGTACCACGCTTGTGGTTTCTGTGAGCAAAGCGATACGATGATTGACAGGGCATGCCCACGCACTAAACTCGTGCATGCGCTTCGCCGATCTATTTGGTGAGTCTTTGGAGATGCCGTGCAAACCACCCGCCTGTCGATCGCCTATTCTCTCGTGGCCGTGTCATTCGTCGCGTTTTCACTCCCTGGCTGCGCGAGCGGATCAGGATCCAAACGTGGCAAAACCACGCAGGCTTCGCTCCTCACGGAGAAGCTGACCGACAATGGCCTCATCGAGCAACGGGTCGACCTCAACAATGATGAGCGCGCCGACGTCTTCAATTACTTCCGGGACCGCCGCGACACCACACGGTTGTTGATCCGAAAAGAGGTCGACCTCAACTGGGATGGTCGAATCGACGTGAGGACTTGGTTCAATGAGGCGGGTGAAATCGAGAAAGAAGAAATGGATGGCGACTTTGACTCACGGGTAGACTGGATCGACCACTACAAAGGTGGCCGGCGGGTCATGAGCGAGATCGACACAGACTACAACGGCGCGATGGACCTCTTTAAGTATTATGAAAATGGTAAATTGCGCAGAAAAGAGCGCGATTCTAAAGGTGATGGTCGGATTGACTTTTGGGAATACTTGGACGCAGAGGGCAATGTTCTGCGCACTGGCCGAGACATCGACGGCGATGGCGTCATGGACATCCGCGACGAATAGCCTTCGCTATCTACCTGCCATTTCGGCCAGGGTTTTTGATAAATCATGATGACGACGCCACCCCAAAGCCTCTGCTTTTGATGGGTCGCCACACAGCAAGCTGACATCGCCATCACGCATGCGCTCAGCCTGTGCCAATGGCTCACAATGTTGGTGCCCTCTAAGCATTCCAAACAGCGTCTCGAGACTAAGTGCCTCTCCAGAGGCCAAATTATAGGCCTCCCCTGGGTTTCCGGATCCGAGCAAAACCATGTAGCCGCGCACGATGTCGCGCACATCACAGAAGTCTCGGCACAAGCTTAAATCCCCGACATGAATTTGAGCCGCACCCTGCCGGATCTGTTGGGCCCAATCCGACAAAACAAAGCGTTCTGGCTGCCCCAACCCAGTGTGGTGAAAAGCACGGGCTATCACCACCTTTTTGCCACAGTCCGCCACGGCACCTTCGCCCAAAGCCTTGGACTCCGCATACACGCCCACCGGCGCAATGGGATGGTCCTCACAAATTGCCAAACTTTTCGGCCGGCCATACACATGGCAACTGCTTGAAAATAAGCCCCGAGCCTCCACGGGCATGGCCCCAAAAACATTCGCAGTGCCGGACACGTTGGTCTCAAAGCACTGTTTTGGGTTGTTTTGGCAGTCCAATACATGGGTCATCGCTGCCAAATGAAAAACCCAATGGGGCTGAATATCCTCCATGCTATTTGTGCACGCCCCTTTGTCGCGAATATCGACCCTGCGATATTTCACCCCCGCAATGGGCTTGTTGGGCGGGTTTCTCACCCAGCCACTGACCTCATGGCCTTCCTCTTTTAGGGCAGACACCAAGACCCTCCCAGCGAAGCCATCAGCACCCGTGACGACCACCCTCAAGCGGAGTCCTTGGCAAGCTCAGCCTCGACCATGCGCTCGACAAGTTGATCGAAAGACACGGTTGGCGTCCAACCCAGATCTTTTTGAGCACAGCTGGCATCTCCACACAAAGACTGAATATCTGCGGGCCGCAATAGAGAGGGGTCGTGTTGGGTGTGGTCGCTCATCTCTAAATTTGCGACGGCAAACGCCCGCTCGGCAAAATCGCGGACGGACCAACTTTTACCGGTGGCGACCACATAGTCACGCGGGGTGTCGGCCTGCAACATGGCGAACATCGCCTCAGTATAATCACCTGCAAAACCCCAATCTCGACGCACATCGATATTCCCGAGCAATAATGTATCTTGCCTTCCAGCCTTTATTTCCGCCACAGCAATCGCTATTTTTCGGGTGACGAACTCAGAGCCTCGGCGCTCGCTTTCATGGTTGAAAAGGATTCCAGCCACCACGTACATGCCATGACTTTCACGGTAGTTCACGGCCAGGTGGTGAGCATATACTTTGGCGACCCCATAAGGAGAACGCGGATAAAAAGGTGTCCGCTCATTTTGGCTAGACTGCTCCGAGCTGCCGAACATTTCGGAGCTGCCCGCTTGGTATACCCGCGCTGTTGGCCAAGCTAAACGCACAGCTTCAAACACACGGGCAGCCCCAAGTGCTGTGATTTCACCCGTCAGCAAGGGTTGACGCCAACTGGTTGCGACAAAGCTTTGAGCCGCCAAATTGTAGACATGATCCGGCCTACATTCAGCTATCGCGTCCACCATCGAGCCCAAATCCAACAGGTCGCCGTCAACCAGGTCTATTTTGCCAATAATACCCTTCAAACGCCATAAACTACCAGACGAAGACCGTCGAACCAACCCAACAACCCGCCAACCTCGGGCGATAAGTTGCTCCGCCAGAAAGCTGCCGTCCTGACCTGTGACACCGGTAATAAAGGCCGTGGGCATCGCTAAAGCAACTCTACTTTACCATCGGCTTCGAGCTCTCGAACCACCTCGCCGAGCTGAGCTGAGCGACTGGATTCCATGACCAACAAAGCATCCTCGGTATCCACGACGACCAAATCTGAAACCCCCAATAAAACCACGGTTTTACCGGGCGCGTGCACCACACAGCCCGAGATATCGCGAGAAGTCACCGAATATGCATCTCCACGCCCTCCAGACACCCTGGGCATGGCGGCGCCCGCAGCCTTCCATGTGCCCATATCGTTCCAGCCCATGTCGACCGGTACAGTCAAAACATGCCGACTGCGCTCCATAATGCCGTAATCGATGCTGATGGCGTCCATATTACCCCACTCGGCGGCGAGAGCATCTGGGTGGTTGGCGATACGCTCCAGGGCCTCATGAGTCTTTGGCAAGTGAGCCCGAAAGGCGTCGCGAATGGTATCGACACCAAAAACGAACATGCCCGCATTCCAGAGGTGGCGGCCCCCTTCGACAAAGTGCTGAGCCATCTCTGGCCCGGGCTTTTCGACGAAGCGCTCTACCTGGTGCAGCGCGTGACCATGCCATTCTCCGACGACTCGACCCAACTCAAGATAACCAAATCCAGTCTCTGGGTGGGTCGGCTTTAAGCCCAAGGTCACCAGGGCATTTGTGGACTTGGCCGCCTGCGCTGCACCGATA
>DBIS01000012.1 GCA_002296975.1 Deltaproteobacteria bacterium UBA796
GGGGGGCTGCTCAGCAGGGGGTGGGGTGGGCAAGGGCAGGCTTGGCCACATCGATAGCAAGGTGCCCACATCAGCGCCGGCTGCTTTGACCCGCCAGTCGGGATCCGCGTGGGTCTCAAATAGTTCTGTCAGAATTTGCACCACAGCGCCGCCGCTGATTTGCGGGCGGCAAACCCCCGACACCCTCGGGGTTCCATACAGAAGGGCTTTTCGCTGGCATTGCTCCAAAAGCCTGCGCCTTCCCGTACCCACGTTGCCTTCGATGATAATTAGCCTTGCGTGATTGGGTTGAAAAGCAGAAAAGCATTGTTCAAGCTCCTCTTCTCGGCCAATAAATTTCGGTGGATTGGGCCAGTCAGCGGGTGCGTTGCTATTTTTTACTGCGCGTAGCATGGCGGCTGCTTCTTGGGCGGTGGGCCGAGCGTGGGGGTCTAAGGCGAGCATCCGCTCGACCACAGTGGAGAGTGCCCGGGGAATACCTGGCTCCTTGATGGACATGGGCGTGACCTGCTGAAGGCACATCCGTCCCAGCCACTCTTCAGCTCTCGCGGGCCGAGGTCGTGGGCCCACCAAGCCTTCATAGAGCAGCAGCCCCGCAGAGAATACATCGCTCTTGTGGGTGAGCGGTAGCCCAGTTGTTTGCTCGGGGGACATAAACGCAACGGTTCCCACTAAGCGACCTGCGCGGGTGAGGGTGTCACCCCGCTCTTGCAGTCGGACGAGCCCAAAATCCAGAAGGTGGGTTTCGCCTGTGCGGCTGACCAGCACATTGGAGGGTTTGACGTCTCGGTGGATAAACCCGAGCCGGTGAATACCAGCGAGGGCCTCGCACATCTGAGCCCCTGCCTTGAGGGCAATCTCGATGCGATCGTTCAGCGAGGGTGTGTCGCGCATGAGCCGATGGATGGGTTGGCCGGGCACACGGTCCATCACAAACCAGATGAGCGCGTCATTCATGCCCACATCGTAAACGCGGGGCACGCCGGGGAGGGAAATCACCCGGGTGCGTTCAAACTCACGGACAAAGCGAAGGTCCCGTTGCTCAGAGCTTCGATGGGCAATCTTGATGGCCAGGGGGCCAGTCATTCCTGGGTGGCTTGCCTCGTGGACGACCGCGATACCGCCACGCCCGAGTTCGGGTCCAACCTTGTACTCGCCCAGATGGCCGCCAATGGAAATGTCTGGGGTTTGACTCATTAGGCTGCCATCGTAGCGCGAAAATACAGACAAAAAAAGGGGGCTGACGCATGACGTCAGCCCCCTGTAGAATCTAAGTGCTAAAGCCTATTGGCCCACAGCACCTTTGGCCTTGTCCATTGCGTCGCCAGCAGCACCTGAGGCAGCACCCTTGGCGGCATTCATGGCAGCACCAGCACTGGCGCCGGCGATTGGGCCGATGGCTGCGAGGGCACCAGGCAGGTCACCGATGGCCTTGGTGGTTGTCGCGACAGATTTGGCCACTGCACCGATAACTTTCGGGATGTCCATGGGGCTTTTCACGATGTCCTGGGCCTTGGCGCCAAGCTCGTTCGCCATCTCGATGACCTTCGGGGCCTCATCTTTGAGGGCGATCAAGTGAGGAAGAAGACCGGCAGCGAGCTTTTTGGCCGCGGCCTTGTCGTTTTGGTTCAAGTGCTTGATGTACTTGGCCAACTTGACTGTGGCTGCGACCTTGGCGACCTGTGTGCTCAGTGCATCAACTTCCTTGATGCCAATTTTCTTGACGCCGACATAAAAGTCATCGGTATCAAGCGGGTTGTTGGCGTTGAGGTATGCAAGGGCTCCGCCGATTTCCGAGGGCTTCAGCGCGGTTGAGCCTTTACGCATCTTACCGATAGATTTTGCGAATTTTTTCTCACATTTTTTCTTCTTTTTGGAAGCAACCTTGTCGCATTTGATTGATGCGTGTGCTGGGGTGGCCATGGGAAGGGCGAGGGCAAAAGCGCAGATCGCGATAAATTTATTCATTATTATAGGTTTCCTATTGGGTTGGAAATCGGCACCGAAAAATTCAAGCTATCCCTGAAAAGCGCCGATTCGTCTGAGACAATACGGAATGCGCCGCGATTGGGAAACCCTTTTTTTGTTTTCATCGAAAAAACTTTTCTATTTTGTGTCAATGATCCCGTCGAGCACCCGTAAGATCGCTTTGTAGCTACCGAATGGGGGATAAATATAGGCGCCATTGATTCGAGGGTGATCGCGAAGCGCTGCGAGTGTTTTATGGGCAATATTTATCCCAAAATCGCGCTGGGCCTGCTTGGATGGCGCGGCGTTGATCGCTTTTCGAATGCTGGCCGGTATTTGCATGCCTGGTACTTCATTGTGGAGAAAGTCAGCGTTCCGAGCGCTGACCAGGGGCATGATGCCGACCATAAATGGGATGTGGGCCCACGGCTTTGTCAGCGCTAAAAACCGTTCGAGCATGTCGAGGTCAAAGACGGGTTGAGAAAAGAAAAATTCCGCACCGGCCTCAACCTTGCGTCCAAAGCGTTCAGCCTCGAAGCCCATGTCGACCGCCCCAGGATTGCAGCCTGCACCCACGAACAGGGCCGTCTTTCCGCCGATGGGCTCTCCCGAGAAATCGACGCCACGGTTCATGCCCTGAATAAAGCTGATCAGCCCGACGGAGTCGATATCAAAGACAGCCGTCGCGTCGGGGTAGGTGCCCATTTTGGGCGGGTCGCCAGTGACCGCGAGGATGTTTCGTAAGCCCACTGCATGCGCACCCATCAAGTCCATTTGCATGCCGAGGAGGTTGCGGTCGCGGCAGCAATAGTGCACCACGGTCTCAAGTTCTGGGACCCGTTGGCGGACCAAGTGAGAGAGGGCGGTCGGCCCCATGCGTGCGACTGCTCGAGGCCCATCCGCAATATTGACCACATCGATTCCGGCCTCGTAGAGCATCGCGGCACCCTGAACTGCGCGGTCCGCATTCACACCTTTTGGAGGGTCCAACTCCACGGAGATACAAAATTTTCCGCTGAGTAACTTTGCCGCAAAGCTTGAGCGCTCTGCTGCTGGGACGGGTGGCTCGGTTTTTGGCTCGGTGACGGTGTCCAGTGCTTGGTGCTCAGCCACGATGGGAGGCGGTTTGTTTCGCATTGGGGCGATGGATGCCAAGTAGTTCCGCATTTCCTTGATGGTCGCGGGACTGGTTCCGCAACATCCACCCACGATGCTGGCACCCGCCAGGGCGTTCCGTCGTGCGTACTCGGCCATATATTCCGGCCCGGCAAGATACAGGGTGCGGCCTTCGACCACTTGGGGCAAGCCAGCGTTTGGCATTGCAGCGATGGGTAAGGTTGTCAAAGCGCACATCTGCTCGACGATGTCCAAAACACCTCGGGGTCCGTTCGAACAGTTGGTGCCGATGACGTCCACCGACCAAGCGCGCATGGTCTCTACCGCATGCCGAACAGCCGCTTGTTGGTCTGCGCGGTCAGGGCCAAAGACGGGCTGAAAGGTGAGGTTGGCCACGATGGCCTTATCGGTCAGGCTGCGCACGGCCCGAACTGCCTGCCAAAGCTCAGGAAGATGGGCAAAGGTTTCGAGCACAAAAAGGTCCACGCCTTCTTCGAGCATCACCGCGGCTTGTGCCTTGAAGGTTTTGAAGGCTTCACCAGGGCTTATTTTTCCGATGGGGGCGAGCTGTGCGCCAATCGGGCCGATGGACCCCGCCACAAAGGCCTTGTCGCCTGCAGCACCCTTGGCCAAACGAACCGCGATGGCGTTAATGTCATCGTGTTTATCCTCCAAGCCAAAGGGCAAAAGGCGGACACGGTTAGCGCCAAAAGTGTTGGTGGTGATGACATCTGCACCGGCTGCCACATAGGCGCGGTGAATGTCCTCTACAAGTGTGGGCGCGGTGAGGTTTACCTCATCGTAGGAGCGGTTGATGAACACGCCACGGTTGTAGATCTCCGTGCCCATTGCTCCGTCAAACAGCAGCACACCTTGGTTTAGCGTTTCACGAAAATCGGCCATGCTCCAAGGGTAGCTTAGTCGGGACTGACCCGCGCCAACAGAACGGTCACATTGTCGCCGCCGCCGCCTCTATTTGCTGCGCCTATCAGCCATCTGCAGCCATCGTCGATATCTGTGTGTGCCGCCCCTTCTGCAACGATGGCGGTCTGTCCACTGAAGGTGCGCGCGGCGTAATCGGTAAGGCCGTCTGTGCACAAAACCACGGTTTCTCCGGGTAGCAATGTGA
>DBIS01000117.1 GCA_002296975.1 Deltaproteobacteria bacterium UBA796
TTGCTGCGCTTTTGTCCATGCTTGCCAGCCCTCATCCAAGACCCTCAATCGCCCAGGCCCAGCACCCGCAAGCTGCCGCAAAAGGTCAGAGGTGAACCATGTCCGGTCCGAAAACAACAAATATGCGCCTTCGCTTGGCGGAGTATCAACCCGCTCAAAGCCGGCGGCCACAAGCGCCAAATTCTGCACTTCGGCCAAAGTCAGGCCGCCGATGGCCATCTCTCCGACAGGGCCACCAAAAGGAGCGACGTTGGTCGCGGTATTCAAACAAAAAGCCTTCATTCTCAGGCAATATCCCGCACCGACCTTTCCCGCCCGAGTACCATTGCTTCATGCAAGATTACGGCCTTCTCTCTCTCGCCCCAATCGCCCTCACAATAGCGATTGCCCTTCGAACAAGACAAATCGTCTTGGCGCTCGGTGCAGGAGTAGTCCTCGCGGCTTTGATTCTTCAAGGCTACAACCCTTGGACAGCGCTAATTTATGTGGTCGACCCTCTGCTCTTAGACGCCATCGCAGACCGGGACCACGTGAAGGTCACCATCTTCACCATGCTGGTCGCGGCGACCTTGGAGGTGGTTTCTCAAGGCCAAGGTACCCGGGCGCTCGTGACACGAATCACCCGCTGGGCAACCACGCGAAAAGGGGGAATGCTCGCCACATGGGGGGCTGGTATGGTCGTGTTCTTTGATGACTATGCCAACTGCCTGATCGTGGGTGGGAGCATGCGCTCTGTCGCTGACCGCCTCAAGATATCCAGAGAAAAGCTGGCATATTTAGTGGACTCTACCGCGGCACCCATGGCCACACTCGCTTTGGTCAGCACTTGGATTGGCTTCGAGGTCAGCCTGATGGGTGACGCCCTCGCAATGGCTGGCCAAGACACCAACGCTTACGCCTTCTTTTTAAAGGGTTTGCCTTACCGATTTTACCCCTTCATGGCGCTCGCCTTCGCTTTCTTTATCTCCTTCACAGGTCGTGACTTTGGCCCCATGCGTGCTGCAGAAGCTGCCGCGTCCAAAGGAGAAGTAGAGCCAGACGGCCCAGCGCTACCGGCCAGCCGCGCTTGGTTGGGCGCACTACCCATCGTGGCCCTGGTCGCGGTGACGGGAGGCTCGCTTTGGGTTCAAGGAAGTACAGCGGCGGGTGCGGGTGCCGACCTTTTGGAGATTATTGGAAATGCAGATGGCTATGACGCCATGCTTCACGGCTCTATTGCTGCATTCTTCATCGCCACAACACTGACCATCGGGCTTGGTGCAGCGAGTGTCCACGCGGTTCAGGAAGCCGCCATCAGTGGGGTCCGCGCCTTGGTAGAGGCCATGACGGTGCTCTTTTTTGCTTGGGCGATGGGCACGGCCATCGGGGAGTTGGGCGCGGCGCAGTTTTTGGTGGCGACGATTGGGCCGTCGGTGCCGATTTGGATTCTACCTACCTTGGTTTTCGTAATCTCTGCGGCCATCGCCTTCGCGACAGGTACATCCTTTGGCACCATGAGCATCATGATCCCCATCGCCATCCCCCTCGCCTTCGAGTTGGACCCCCTTTCCACCCTCGCCCTGGCCACAAGTGCTGCGGTCTTATCGGGAGCCACCTGGGGCGACCATTGCTCACCGATCTCGGACACAACCATATTGTCCAGCACAGGCGCTGGCTGTGACCATGCGGCCCACGTGGCCACCCAGCTGCCCTATGCCATAGCGGCGGGGACCGTGAGCATCCTGTTCGGCACCCTCCCCGCCGGTTTTGGTCTCAATCCGTGGCTACTGCTGGGCCTTGGCATTTTAGGGTGCTGGCTTATCGTGCGCTTCGTCGGGCATTTGCCACAGCGCACATAAACCTCTGCCTCATTCCTTCTTTTGGTATTCGCCGCTCGCGAGTTTACTTTGATAGTCGTCCAGAAGCCCGCGAACACGACCGCTGAGCAGTAAAATCCCGAGTATATTTGGGAATGCCATGCCTAGAATCATCAGGTCAGAGAAATCGAGCACATTGCCCGCAGTCACGACCGATCCCAAGAAAGCGAAAACCAAAAAGACGAGCCGGTAGACCAAGGAGCTTTTGTCCCCAAAGAGCCACGCCCAGCAACGCTCACCGTAGTACGACCATGAAATCATCGTCGAGAAGGCGAACAAGACCACCGCGACGGCGAGAATGTACTTGAAGAACGGAATCACGCTGGACATCGCCAGCGAAGTCAACGCACCACCCTGCCCAGCCTCACGCGCAGCAACATAGGCTGCATCGGGGTCGTTCCAAGCACCGGTGATAACGATGACGAGCGCGGTCATCGTACAGACGACAACCGTGTCGATAAAAGGCTCCAAAAGGGCGACGATACCCTCTTCAACCGGGTGTTTCACTTTGGCTGCTGCGTGAGCAATGGCTGCTGACCCAACGCCTGCCTCATTCGAAAAGACTGCGCGTTTCACGCCGATGACCAAAACCCCGATAAATCCACCCTCGACAGCGTCCACATTGAAGGCACCATCAATAATGGCCGTCACTGCTCCAGGAATCGGCGAATAGTTCACCATCAAGATGTACATGCATGCGAGGACATAGACCGTACACATGACCGGAACGACCTTTTCAGCCACCGTCGCAATGCGCTGAATACCCC
>DBIS01000170.1 GCA_002296975.1 Deltaproteobacteria bacterium UBA796
GGGCTGGGGCTGGGGCTGGGAAAAACACCGGGGCAGCTTGCTGATTCAATTCTTCCTCGAGGCGCAAAATATGCTGGTCAATCTCTGAAAACTTCGAGGGTTCAGCGACACCCCGGTATTGGTACAAGACATCGATCGCCTTTTCTAGTTTACCGAGATGTTCATGACAATACGCGATCGAGCGCAACACATTGGGCCGACCGCTCAACCGAAAAGCCATATCAAAAGCCATTAATGCCTTGGCATACTCTCCATTTTCGTACAGATCCTGGCCATTCACAAACCACGCTTTGGCCTGTTGGTCGCCCTTGACCACAGTCTGGGCAGACACTGGGGCGCCTGCGATCAATGCACACAGCAAGACCACGACTTTCATTCGCTCGATGGGGCCTCCTGGCCCTCCAAATCGATATCAGACCAGTCACCAGCTGATGGCGTTGGCGGAGCCGCCGGCGGCGATGCTGCAGCGGGTACCGAGGATGGCTTTTTCACCTTCGGTTTGGTGACAGCCGGTGGGGGTGCAGGTGTTTCGACTGCCGGCTTGGTCGTGGCTGGTGCCGGCATTGGTTTTGGAGCGGCTTTTGTCGGCCTCACTTCAGCTGGCGGCGGGCTGGACACCGCTGCGGGCTGTTGGGCCGTCGGTATCTCAATCCCAGGCGCCGATTCCCGCATTTGAAAACCCAAAACCGCTGTGGCCACCAACATGGCCACCAACACAGCGATCACGCCGCCAACCACTAGCCCCGCCCAAACAGAACTGAGGTCCCGCCTCGGGGCCACAGCATTCGCTGCCGTGAGGGTATGGAACTCACCGCTGACCCCTTCAAAGGGGCTACCCGAGTGGTATGGCAACAACTCGGCGATCAAGGCATCCATGCTCGGGTATCGCCGCCCAGGCTTCTTTTCGAGGCAGCGACGAACCACCGCCTCAAGCCCCTCTGGGATTCGAATACGGGGAGCAATATTCGCAAAGGTGGGCACATCTCGAGTGACATGGGCTGTGATGATGGCCGTCGCGTGTGGCCCGTCGAAAGGATATTTCCCGGTCAACCCACAATAAAGAAGCACGCCGGTCGCGTAGATGTCTGCCCTGTGGTCGACGGACTGCCCCGTGGCTTGTTCGGGCGCCATAAAATGAGGCGAGCCCAAAATCATACCGGTTTGCGTCAGGCCTGAGTCGGTTTTGGAGAGCTTTACCAATCCAAAATCCACCACCTTGGCCTGCTCCTCACCGTTATCCAGCGTTCGCACGAGCACGTTGGAGTTTTTCACATCCCGATGAACGACACCCCGTTTGTGGGCATACCGCAAACCCTTCGCCACCTGGAGCACCAGATTCACCGCCCGCCCGGGTTCTAGATACCCAGTATTAAGCAGGTCCAAAAACCGCCCACCGCCGATGTACTCCATGGCCAAATAATACCGACCGTCATCGGTTTCACCATAATCAAATATGGTCACAATATTGGGATGGTCCAAAGCCCCAAGGGTGCGCGCCTCCAACAAAAATCGCTGCTCGAAGGCCTCCCTCTCCTCGTCTGTGGCTTCCATGCTCGGGGGTGAAAGAATCTTGAGCGCCACTGGCCGATTAAGCGGCTCTTGGTGGGCCAAATACACCGAAGCCTGGCCACCCCGAGCGATTCGGTGTTCAATCCTGAACTTTCCGCCAATCAGCGTACCCGCAGGCAACACGCGTATCCCGCCCGGTAAAATCAATTTCACCTCAGGTGAATTTGGCCCTTTAGAAGTGGTCACCGATCTCTGCGTCCTTGTTGTTGGGCATCGTACTTTGATTGTGCCCCATGAATCCAGCGATTCAAAGGCTCATTCCTCTTGCTTGGCCACCGTCGCCATCAAGCTACCGTCAGCAACCTTCACACCTTCAACAGTTGCGACCACACTAAATTTCCAAATTCCACGACGTTGGTACTCCTTTTTAGCAGTGATCAACACCCGATCTCCGGGCCGCACAGGCTTGCGAAAACGCACCTTATCCAGGCCTAGCAAATACACGGCCATACCCGCGAGCTCGTCGTGGGCTGACAGGGCCACGATACCCGCAGTCTGCGCAAACGCCTCGGTCAGCAAGACCCCTGGCATGATCGGAACCCCTGGGAAATGTCCTTGAAAATGAGGCTCATTGATGGTCACGCACTTGACCGCGACCGCCCGCTCACCCGCCTCGAGCTCGATGACCCGATCGATCATCAAAAACGGATACCGGTGGGGCAATAGGGCCATAATTTGCTCGATGTCCATCATGAGGAATTCTCCAATTCTTGTATGCGTTTTTCGAGGGCCCTAACGGTCTTGAGCAGGCTGGGTAGTTGCGCAAATGCTGTCACCGACCTGAGCCACCCACGATGAGGTATCGCGGGAATACCACTCACTTTTTGGCCAGCCTCGACATCGGAGGTCACAGCACTGGCCACACCAACCATCACCCCATCGCCCAATTTCAAGTGACCCATTACCGCAGCCTTAGCTGCCAACACGACACCCCGACCCAAACGTGATGTCCCAGCCACCCCCGAAAAAGCAATGAGCAAGCTGTGGTCGCCAATATCTGCGCCATGTCCTACCTGGACAAGATTATCCAGCTTGGCCCCTGATCGGACATAAGTCGTGCCCAAAGCCCCGCGGTCGACACATGTGTTGGCGCCCAGCTCAACATCGTCGCCAAGGGACACATTGCCCGCCTGTGGAATCTTAATGTGTCCTTGTTCGCTTGGGGCAAAGCCAAAGCCCTCACCACCCACGACCGCCCCTGGATTGAGCCAAACCCGGTCACCGACAACGCAGCCATCCATCACAACAGATTTGGGCATCAGCCTACAATCGGAGCCAATCACAGTTCCGCTTCCAACCACCGCACCAGTCTCCACCCACGTTCCAGGCCCAACGACAGCACCTGGCCCGATCCAGGCGAAGGCCTCGATGCGCGCTCCGTCTACCACAGCGTCCTCAGCCACCCATGCCCGTGCATCGACCTTGGCCACCGGCCTTGTGTAGGGGTGCCAATATTTCATCATGCGGGCAAAGGCCAGATAAGGATCTGCGACCTCTATGCGGCCCCGTCCTGCTAACTTTTGGCCCACAGCCACCAAAATGGCGCCCGCCTGACTGTGTTGGGCATCCCGTAAATAACGCCGATTTGCCAAAAAGCTGAGATGCTCGCCTTGAGCAGACCCCAAAGACCGAAGGCCCATTACCCGGTGTTCAGGATCACCGAACACAGTGCCGCCCACCAAGGCTGCGACCTCTCTCAGTGAGAGCTGGCCGCCCATGGTTTACTCGCCAGCGTCGAAACGGGTCACCAACTCAGCGGTGATATTGTCGGCTTTGCCCACATAAATCACAGCGCTCGCCTCGATCACCATATCGTAGCCTTTCTCTTTACCGATAGACTCTGTGGTTGTCCGTAAACGCTCGAAGAGAGCCATGCTCTTGCGTTCGCCGACCTGCGCCACTTCTTGCTGAGCGGCGGACACTGCTTTCTGAAACTCTTGATTGGCCATCATAAATTCGGCCTGCTTCTTTTTGCGGGTGTCTTCGCTCAGAATCATCTCTTGCTTTTGATAATCGGCCTGCATGGCCATCAACTGCTTCTCCATCTCTTGGAGCCGCTCGCCACGGTCAGCCTTGAGCTCTTCGAGCTCTGCCTGCATTTTGGCGCCCTCACGAACCAAAGACATCGCCTTCCCAAAATCAACCACTGCCAATCCGCCCGCGAACGCGGTCTGTACACTCAGCAGCGCAGCCATCACTAAAATCTTCTTAATCATCATAAAATTCTCCATTTACCTTCGGCCCTAAGCCGGTTTTCTTAAAACAGCGACCCCATAGAGAAGTCAAACACAACCTCTCGCTCATCTGAACGGGGGTTGATGGGAAAGCCCCACTCGAAACGCAGTGGACCCATCGGCGAGAACCAACGGATTCCGAAGCCATAAGCGGTCCTCAGGTTTGCAGGGTCGATCGGGCCGTTGCCCCATACATCACCAAACGCGTTTCCTGCATCAAAGAAGATCACCGTGGATATTCCGGCCTGACGCACGATCGGTGCCTCGATCTCGATGTTGTTCACCCAAGAGCGCACACCACCGATCACCAGCCTGTCATCCGCGGAGGTCGGGTCATCAGAGCCTCGCCAACCCATCACGTTGGTACCTTGACGGTAGCCGCTCCCCCGCACACTCGGTCCGAGCGAATACCAATCATAGCCGCGCATGGAGGTCATGCCGCCGATCTTGTAGCGTTGGCTCCAGGGGATAATTCGCCCATCCGTACTCCCCATATGGCCCAAGGAGATGTTGTATTTGAAGATCAACGCCTCTGACTTGACCAGTGGGTAGTAGGTCCGGAGGTTGGCCTTGAGTTCATAATAATTGAAGTCGCCGCCAAAAACGCTCATGACCTGCTCGTCATTGACCCGCCAGCCGCCGTGAAGCGTACTGCTCAGGGTCCCCAAAAAGCCCTTGGTGGCGTTGATTCGGTTGTTCCGCTTGTCCATGCTGTAGACAAGTCCGCCGGAGCTGCTCACGCCTTGGTTGTACAGCTGGCCGCCGAACATCCGTTGCTTATAAGGCTCAAGACCAATCAGGGACGAATCGGTAATGCTGTAAACCATCTCCACTTTCTGGTCGTCTCGGACATCGAGATAACGGCCCACACCAAAGGAGCCGCCCTGGGTCACTTGGTTTTCGATGAACTGCTCTTGGCTGAGGTATGCGCTCAGGCGCAAGGTCCACCTGGAGTCCAAGAAATAGGGGTCGAATATCTGGAAATTACCCGACTGTCGCATGCTGCTGACATTGGCCGCAGCGGCCATGATGTACCCGAGGCCCAGGTAGTTGTTCTTCTGAATATTGGCGGTGAAAACAAAGTTTTCGAGGTTAGAGAACCCCGCACCGATCGAGAAACTCCCGGTGGGCTGCTCGACTACATCGACCATAACGTCAACGGTGTTGGCGTCTTGAGCCTTGGGTGTGGTGACGGCTACACCCTCGAAAAACCCGGTGCGCTTGAGACGCATTTGGGCTTCTTTGAGCTTGGAGGTCGAATAAAGCTCGCCCTCATTTAAGGGGATCTCCCGACGCACAACCTTATCGTAGGTGGGGTCATTACCGGTGATGTCGATCCGGCCAATCCACACCCGTTCGCCCTTGTCGATTTGGAATTTGATGTCCACCACACCATCTTCGGCATGGTTTTGCTGCAGGGGGCTGACGTTAACGAAGGCGTAGCCCTCTTCACCGTATAGGTCGCTGATTTGACCCATCACCGCTTGAATGGTGCTCAGTTTGTAGTCGTCGCCTTCCTTGAGGGGCTGGAGGACTTCCAGGCTGACCAAAGGATTGTGTGGGGCGTCCCATCCCGCCTGTGCAGGAGGGTCTTCAGCCTCAGAATCTTTGGCAGCTTTTCGTTTGGAATTGGTGTACCAAAGCCGAACCTCGCGAGCGTTATGGCCTTCAATCAGCCGACGTACAGCCTCTTGGGTCAGCCCTTTGTCGGGGTCGAAATCCCCATCGATGGAGATGGTGCCAAGCTTATAATGTTGACCCTCGGTGACATGAATGGTGGCGTAGACAAAGCGTTTATCTTGAGAGAGATAGGTGGTGGCGGGCTCGACTTTGATGTCGACAAAGCCATGCTCCAAAAAGACTTGTCTCAACATGGCCGTGTCGCCAGCTATCATCGCCTCGTTGAACACCCCTTTGGAAGAGAGCCAAGGCATAATGCCGGCCTCTTTGGTCATCATAAACTTCTTGAGGGTTCGGTCGGGAACCTCTGCATTGCCGACAATGTCGATGCGCTGCACCCGAACCTTCTTGTTCTCTTTGATCGCAAACTCAAGCTCGACCACCCCGTCGTCGACGACATGAATGATCGGCTCGATTTCCACCAGATAAAAACCCTTTTCGAGGTATTTATCTCTCATTCGGGCGATATTTTCCTTGATGTCTGAAGGGTTCAACACCGCGAAAGCCGGGATGTCGATCACCTCACGCAAGCCCTCTTCATCGATCTTCTTGTTGCCGCTTATCAATGTGTCCCGAATAGCAGGCTTTTCGACCACCTCGAAGGTCACGACCACAGGCTGCTTACCGTGAACCTCTGGCCCTTCAGCCACAGACACATCAACCCGCACATCTTCGATAAATCCAGTGCCGTAGATGTTCACCAAATCGCGCCGAATCTTGGCAGTCGACACCAACTCACCGCTGCGCATCTGTACCGCTGACATCATCGCGGCCTCTTCGACCCGCCGCAGCCCCACAAATCGTACAGCAACGATATGACCGTCAACCGCTACCGGCGGGCCGACCACCTCGGCCAAGGCAGGGCCCTCAACTTCGGGCTGTGTTTTGGCGGCTTCAGTCACTTGTGGCGCTTTCGGTGCAGCATCTTCAGCATGCGCTGGGAGCAACCAAAAACCGTACAACAGGCCGAACATCATCAGGCGCATGATTGCTCCTGAAATCTGCCGGCCACCAAGGATAATTGGCGAGGAAAACGTTGCGCAAGGGCGACCGAGTGGGTCACCACGATGAGGGTGGTGTCCTGCTCCTCGTTCAACTCCAACATCAAATCCAGCATGTGTGCCGCGGTGGCCGGGTCTAGGTTTCCTGTGGGTTCGTCAGCCAAAAGTAACCGTGGCTTTTGAACCAAGGCACGGGCCAAAGCCACCCGCTGCTGCTCGCCGCCTGACAGCTCTCCAGGTCGGTGAACCATGCGGTCTTGTAAACCCACTCGAATCAACAGGGATTCCGCGCGTTCGCGGGCCTCATCACGAGGGGCACCCCCAATCAATGCCGGTATCATCACGTTGTGCACGGCGTCCTGGTCGGGGAGCAAATGGTGGAATTGGAAAACAAAGCCAATATGGCGGTTGCGCAGCCTATCCAGTTCGGAAGCCCTGTGCGCGAAAGCATCAACCCCGTCCAAAAATACACGCCCCTCGCAGGGGTGGTCAAGCGTGCCAACCACGTGCAAAAACGTGCTCTTTCCTGAACCGCTTTGGCCGACGATGGCCACCCGTTCTCCCACAGCCACCTCGAGATCGATACCGCGTAAAACCGGCAACAAGGTGCCCGCCATCTCAAAGGACTTGCTCAGCCCTTCAACTTTAAGTGCCGGTGCGCTCATTCGTACCTCAATCCATCGACTGGCCGAATACGGGCCGCGATGGTGGCGGGATAAAGGGTCGCCAAAAAGCAAATGAGCACCGCCGAAGCCGCGACCATGGCCACGGTGTCGTACTGAACCACGACTGGGAGGGTGTCTAAATAGTAAACATCGGTGTCCAGAGGAAACTCGTAATTCCGCAAAGCCTCGCAGCCCGCCAAGCCAAACACCGTGCCAAAAATAGTGCCGACCAACCCGATCAGCACGCCCTCAAAGACGAATATCTGCCGAACACGCTGAGCGCTGGCCCCCATCGCCCGCAAGATGGATATCTCTCGGGTGCGGGTGACCACCACCAAAATCAAAGTCCCAACGATATTCAAGCTCGCGACCATCACGATCAAGCTGAGAATCAAACCCATCACCACTTTTTCGAGCGCTAAGGCCTCAAATAAGGACTTATTCAAGCTCTTCCAGTGGCTGGTGTGAAAGGGGTAGCCCAGTACCTTATCAATGCGTGCCTTGACCTCACTCGCAGCCTCGATATCGTGGCCCCGAACCTCAAAGCCAGTGACCATATCGTCGGTCTTCAAAAAGTCTTGGACATCCGGGATGGCAATATAGGTCCACTTGGTGTCGTACTCGTACATGCCAGAGTTGAAAACACCCGCCACCCGAAAAGGACGAACATGCGGCATGGGCGCACCCATGATTCCCTTGCCACCACCAACCGGGTTGATCAGATGCAACCTGTCACCGGGAAACAAACTCAACTGATTGGCCAATTGGACACCGATCAAGATGCCTGGCAACAGGTCAGTGTCGTCTTGGGCTTGAGCGATAGCGCGATCTGGGGTGCGCAGTTTAGCGAACACCTCCGCCCGATCCGCATCGGTATTTAGCGCGCCCATCGGCCCAATCACCAGGTTTTTACGCACATCGGTGACCCCGGGGGTTTGCACCAAATCGATGCCCTTCACGATCACGCCCGACGCCCCAAAACGACCTTGAACCATCGCCTCGGTGTACACAAACGGCGCGGCAGCTGCGACGCCTTCAACAGCCCGCAAAGCCTGTCCGGTGGCCTGATAATCGCCAAAGTATCCATCGTAATGAAGCACGACGACATGGGCATTTGAGCCCAAAATTTTGGAGCGCAGGTCGACCTCAAAGCCCTCCATGACGGCCAACACCATGATCAAGGCGGTGACACCGATGGTCACACCCAGCACGGAGACCAAGCCAATGGCGCTCACGCCCGCCGATTGACGGCGACCCTTGAGATGAGACCAGGCGATCAGGAAAGCAAAGCGCATCAGTCGGTAGCAGCCTCGGTGTCGGCGTCTTCAGCAGCCTTTTGGGGCGCCTCGGGGCGCAATGTCGGAAACAGAATGACCTCGCGAATGCTCGCCCGATTGGTAAGCAACATCACCAACCGATCGATGCCAATGCCCTCGCCTGCAGTCGGTGGCAGTCCGTAGGTCAAAGCCCGAATATAATCCGCGTCAAAATACATCGCCTCATCATCTCCGGCCTCACGGGATTTCACCTGGGCCTCAAAGCGAGAGGCTTGATCGACCGGGTCGTTCAGCTCATTGAAGCCATTGGCGATCTCACGCCCAGCAATAAACAGCTCAAAACGCTCGGCGATCCCAGGCTCGGTGTCACTGCGGCGGGAGAGGGGTGAAATCTCTACCGGAAAGTGCGTGATAAATGTGGGTTGGACCAAGTTTTCCTCAACATAGGCGTCCATGAACAACTCGTACCATTTGCCCAAAGTCGTCGGCAAGCGAGGGTCGGTCGCATCTTGAGGACGGTCTTGCAGCCACCGGGCAGCCAAGGCCTTGGGGTCGCGGGCATCCTCGAGACTCATCTCGGCATATTCAGCGATTGCATCGGCCATGGGCAAACGGCGCCAAGGCTTGGAGAAGTTCAAGGTGATGTCACCGTATTCCACCTGCTCGCTGCCCGTGACCGTTTTGGCCATCCCACTCACCAGGTCTTCGGTCAACTCCATCAGGCCATGCCAGGTCTGGTAAGCCTCGTAGAACTCAAGCATGGTGAACTCGGGGTTGTGCTTGGTGCTCACGCCCTCGTTGCGAAAGTTACGGTTGATTTCGAACACCCGCTCAAAGCCGCCCACCACCAATCGCTTGAGATACAGCTCGGGCGCTACCCGCATATAAAGCTCCATATCGAGCGCGTTATGATGGGTGACAAACGGCCGCGCAGTGGCCCCACCTGGGATGACGTGCATCATTGGGGTCTCAACCTCGAGATAGTCGCGCGCTGCAAAAAAGCTGCGTGTATAGGCCACAATCTGGGAGCGACGGCGGAAAGTCTCGGCTGAGGCCTCGTCCATAAACAAGTCCACATAGCGTTGACGGCTCTTGAACTCGATGTCGACGACACCCTTGTGCTTATCTGGCATCGACGCGATGCATTTACCGGCCAACTGCAATGAGGTCGCCGAAATGGTGGCCTCGCCGGTGCGGGTGCGCATGAATCGACCCACCACATGAATATGGTCACCCACATCCAAACGCTTCCAGATGGCGAAGGCATCCTCTCCGACTTTGTTCTTTTTGATATAAACCTGCACACGACCCGTCCGGTCCTGAATGCGCGCAAAACCGGCTTTTCCCATCAAGTTGCGAAACATCAGACGCCCAGCCACGATGACCTCGGTGGTGTCGGCGGCCAAAGCCTCATTGTCCCGGTCGCCCATCATGTCTACGACCTGGGCGGTGGTGTGGGTGATGCTCAGGTTGTGGGGGTAGGGCTCGTTGCCCGACGCTCGCATGGTGTCCAATTTTTCGAGCCGGCTTTCATCAAAATCGTACATGCTAGTCTCCACGCCCACGCGCACACGCGCAAGGCCCGGCCAGATAACCGATCTGAATGGTGTTCGGCACCCATGAATACGAAGACGTTCGTTGATTTAAAGGGCGGTGGCCAGTTCCATTTCCGAACACCAGCTGGCAGTGATTGAGCCGCCGATGTTCCCGTCGGCCGGATACCGGGAAAGGTCGATATCATAGGGGAAGTTTCCATCGAACGCAGCTGCGTTGAAATCGACTGAAACACCAGATTCATCGCCGACTATATTCCACTGAAAATCCGTCGGGACCCCCGCCCAAACCGGGCCGCTCCAGTAGTAATCCTCGTATTCGGCAGCGCGGGTTTCCAAAACCCATTCGCCATCGCCAAAATCGCAGCGTAAAACCGAGCTGAGTCCAGGGTTGTATCCCGTCGCATCCTCAGAAGGCCATCCCTCTTTTGAGCTGCCATCCCAGCCATCTACGGCCAACATCAAGGTACAACTTCCACCGTCCAGCACGCCATCTTTGGGCAAGGCCCCAGTGTTGGGCCCCAAATATGCAGCGATTTTTTCGCAACTCGCACCTTCGGCCCCGGTCAAAAACACCAGAAGCCTGTCAGCCGACGCATGGGCCACAGCCATGTTCCAAGAAATGTCCGCGCTCAACTCGCGACTCGGGATGCTGATCTCGCCGGTGATGACATCGCCCGGGGCTTCATCCTTGGCACAAGAGACGAATCCCAGCCCAGAGATCGCAGCCCAAGCCGCTGAACCCCACAGCCTCATCGCTCAATCTCAGATGTACTCGTCTGCACCAACCAGGCCTCCATAAAGCCCATCAAGTCCCCATCGAGCACGCGATCGGTGTTGCCCACCTCAACCCCGGTCCGAAGGTCTTTAACCAGGCGGTATGGGTGCATCACATAACTGCGAATCTGACTTCCCCACTCGATGGCTTTCTTGTTCGCGTTGACCTCATCCGCCTCGGCTTGACGCTTGTCCATCTCGTGCTGGTACAATTTCGCACGCAGCATCTTCATCGCAGTCGCTTTATTTTTGTGCTGACTGCGCTCATTTTGACACTGCACCACGATTTTCGTCGGCCCGTGGGTAATGCGCACCGCCGAGTCGGTGGTGTTGACATGCTGCCCGCCTGCCCCCGAGGCCCGATAGGTGTCGATTCGAAGATCCGATTCGATGATCTCCACCTCGATATTATCATCGATTTGTGGGTACGCAGCCACGGAGGCAAACGCTGTATGACGCCGGGAGTTGGAGTCGAAAGGGGAAATCCGCACCAAACGATGGACCCCGATTTCTGCGCGAAGGTAGCCATAGGCGTACTCTCCCGCGATTTCAATGGTGCAGCTTTTAATGCCCGCCTCTTCGTGGGCAGCCTCGTCGACCACTTTGGCCTTGAAGCCCATCGATGAGGCCCATTGCAAGTACATGCGCTTGAGTATCTCAGCCCAATCACTGGCATCGGTGCCTCCAGCACCTGAGTTGATCTCCAAGATGGCGTCGGCGGGATCAGAATCCCCCGAAAGCATTTGCTGAATCTCAAACTGGCGCACGGGTACGGCCATATCGTGCAGCATCTTGACGCCTTCAGTCATGCTGTCTTCGTCTTCGAGCTCCTTGGCCAATTCGATCATCGTCTCTGCGTCTTCGAAATCACCCTGAAGCGCTTCAAAGCCCCGCACCATCCGTTCGAGGCGTGCTTTTTCCTTGAGCACCACCGCAGACTTGGCGGCATCAGACCAAAACTCTGCCACCGAGGACTCGACTTCGATTTCAGCGATTCGCCGATTCAGACCATCCAGGTCAAAGATGCCCCCGGAGCGTCGCGATTCGACTGCTCAAGGACTTAAAAAGTTCGTGGGTTTCATGATTCATGTCTAGCCTTGGCGTGCGATTAGCCCTGAACTTGTAGGCCACTGTGCCTCGGAGGGCAAGGCTGCCAACAGACCATCCTCCGCCGCTGCCATCTCAACCCGGTCTTTCGCTTGTATGTGGTCAAAACCCAGCAGGTGAAGCAAGCCATGAACGAGCAGCACCCGAACCTCTGCGGCCAAAGGATGGCCCATGTCCTTTGCTTGGCGCTCGGCCGTCTGCAAGCTGATGACAAGATCGCCCAAAACCGGCACAGCCATCACAAAGTCGTCCCCTTCCATCTGGCCAAAACTCAGCACATCGGTGGGTGTGTCTTTGTCGCGATAGTCGCGATTGAGAGACTGAATCTGTGCGTCGTCAGTGAGCAAGATCGACAACTCGTGGTCACTTCGCTCCAAATGCGCCAACGCCAAGGCCGCAAGGCCCTGAACATCGCCTGCACGGTCCACCCACTGTTGACCCTCGTCCGAACAACATAGATCGACCGACATCAGGCCTCAGGGGTGGTGCTCTGAGGCGGGCCACCCTCGCTCTCAACAGGGGAAGCCACATCGAGTGTAATGATGGACGACTTAGACACCGTGTCACCTTTAGGCGGCAACACCGGCATGCCTGGATATTCGATCCGATGGTGGTAAATACCGAGCAATGTCTCGGTAAATGAGTCCATGACCGTGTACAGATCAGAGATGGTAAGTGGGCACTCAACCAACTGCCCATCGGTGACGGCCCCGTTTACAAGACCCTGAATCAGCAGATGAATATTCTCTTTTGATGGATCTTTGAGGGTACGGCACGCCGCCTCTACTCGGTCAGCCAAAAAAATGATGCCTGCCTCTCGCGTGTTGGGCAGCTCGCCTGGGTAACGGAAATCATCGGGGTCGATGGTGACACCTTCAGCAGCATTCTCGACGGCCTTGGCATAGAAATACTGAATAATGCCCGTGCCGTGGTGCATCATGATGGCGTCAACAAGCGGCTTCGGCAGCTTATATTGCTTGGCGAGCGCCCGACCATCGAGCACATGGTTGATGATGATCCGCGCGGACTGATGCGGTGCTAGGCGGTCGTGGGGGTTGGGCATATCCCGCAGGTTTTCGATAAAATAATTCGGCTTGACCGCCTTCCCAATATCGTGGAAATAACAACTCACCCGGGTCATGAGGGCGTTGCAGCCGATCGACTCAGCACCCGCCTCAGCCAAAGAGCCCACAATCACCGAGTGGTGATAAGTACCGGGCGCACGGAGCATCAATTGTCGAAGCAATGGGTGATTAAGGTTGGCCAACTCCAGCAGTTTGTAGTCGGTCACAAAGCCGAAAAGCTCGAAAATCGGCACCATGCCCAGCACCATGATGGCGGACAAGTTTCCGGCGATAAAGCCCATCGCCATCACCCACAATGGCTGATTGAGTTCGGTGTAGCCTTGATCTCCTAATTGCGCGGAAAGCGAGCTAATCAAGAGTGCTAGGGCCGCATTGACCAAGCCGGTGAGCAGCCCGGCCCGAAGCACGCTGACCCGTTCATTGGTGTGAGCGACACCGCCCGCCGCCACCAAACCCGAGCATAGAAAAAAGATGCAATAAATGGCTTGGGCGTCCATCATCATGCCCGCCATCAAGGATGTGGCGACCACCCAGACCAAGGCGGTCTCGGAATTGACCAAAACCCGCACCAGCATCGCACCGCCAGCCACCGGAGCCAGCAACCATAAACTCTCCAGCGGCACCCCACTGCTGGCGACGATTGGGGCGGCGGCCTCCAAGACCAAACGCGCCAAGCCCAAGACCATCAAAACCAGAAAGGCGCTGGCCTCGATATCCCTAGGGCGGCTTGAAAACTTTTTGATGTAGGCCGAAGCAAAGGTGTACAAAACAAAGAAAAACAGCCCAGAGAAGAAGGTCAGCGCGATGAATAAGCGCATGGACCCTTGGCTCCCACGAGAGGCCTTCAAGGCCTGAAGCACGGTGAACTGAGACCGCGACAGCACATCGCCTTCTCGCACGATGGTCGTCCCTCGCTGCACTTGAATCACCACATCGGGTACCAAGCCCCGGGCAGCCCGCCGCCGATCGTTTGTCAACAACTGATTGTATGAGAAATTCGACTGTACCGCAGCCTGTGCAAGCGCGACTGCCGCCAGTTTGGCCTCGGCTGCCATGGCTTGAGGGGCGGAGTCGAAGGCCGCCATTTTTATCGCCCGGCGAGCCTCGTCGGGGGTCACGATTTTGGAGAAACCCGTGAGCGATATCTCGTCTTGGCTGTCTTGGTGGATACGGACCACCGTGATGGTGCGGTCCTTTTGGGGCAACGACGCACGATCGGCGATGGTGAAGCGATTGAGTTCAGCGCTCGCCAACGCGATGACCAGGGCTTCGATGCCCCGCGAAAAGCGGTGGGTGGCCAAACGCTCGAGGGTGGCTGAGTTTAACGACATGCCAAGCATCGTCTGAAAGTCTGCGCGCAAAGCGCCAAATGCATCGCTATCGACCGAGGTGTCAATCCCATCGACCCGATGGCGAGCCATCTCAAAAGAATCCTCGAGCCGGGCGCGGGTTCGGCCAGACAAGGTGGTGTCAAAGTCGAACACAGGCTTGACCCGGTCCTCTGCCACCCGTTGACGCTCCGATGTGGCCTCACGGTCCACATACGAAAAGCTCTGGCCCGCCCGAATTGACCGCTCTGCGACTGCGCCAACCTTAAGCTCTCCTACCGGCTCTGAGGCATATTCACCGACGAGCGCACCTGTGGCCAAAGCCAGCACAAGCAAAGCAATTAGCCGCCGAGCAGTATCGGTACGAACAGCAGCCATCAGCCGAAGCATGGGGTTTGCCCTATTCAATGCTTATGTCCCTCAGCCTTGTCATAAGCCCTGATGATGCGAGCGACCAGCGGATGGCGCACCACATCAACAGCAGAAAAGCGTGTCACCTCGATGCCTTTGACACCTTGAAGCACAGACACAGCGTCGGCAAGACCGCTCACAACCCCCCGGGGGAGGTCGACTTGTGAGGTGTCTCCAGTGATGACACCGCGTGATGACATGCCAAGACGGGTCAAAAACATCTTCATTTGTGCCCGGGTGGTGTTTTGAGCCTCGTCCAAAATAACAAATGCGTCGGCGAGGGTGCGGCCGCGCATAAAGGCGATGGGAGCAACCTCAATGATGCCTTTCTCGAGCAGGCGATTCGCGCGGTCGCCGTCCACCAAGTCATATAGTGCGTCGTACATGGGCCGCAGATACGGATCGACTTTCTCGACCATATCGCCAGGCAAAAATCCAAGCTTCTCACCGGCCTCGACCGCTGGCCGAGAGATAATGATGCGCTTGACCTCATTTCGAAACAGGGAATCCAACGCCATCGCCATCGCCAAATAGGTCTTTCCGGTACCCGCAGGCCCAATACCGAAGACCAGATCATGGGCACGAATCGCGTTGAGATAACGCCGCTGGGTAAGGGTGCGGGGGTAGATTTTTTTGTTGCCAACCCCGACTTGAACCGTGTCACACAATAAAGCGATGAGGTCGGTCTCCGGCTCCTCGCGGAGCAGCCGCGCCATTTGTTCAACTTCGCGGGGCTTGAGATTGTGCCCGGTGGAAGCGATCGCCTCAAGCTGTTCGAGCAGGCCGGCCACGCGAGTGACCGCCTCGGATTCACCCAAAATCGTGAGTGCCGCTCCGCGCTGAAGGACATCGACCTCATGAATCTGTCCGATCGATTTGAGATGCTTGCCAAGTTCGCCTACGACCTCTCGGAGCGCGTCCAAAGCCTCATACTCGAGGGTACACCGAAATGGTTTGGCCTCATCATCGGTGGCGGTCAATGGCGACCGGGTCACTCTTGGCCTGGGCCGCTTTACTGGTTTTTTAAGCTCGATGGAGCACCTCGATTTGGTCAGTGTATTCTAACTGATGTGAGAACACGGGTGAAAGTACAATGCTTGAATCGGCTATTCCCCTGTAAATCACAACGGGATACACCGCCGGCGACTCAACTGGAGGGTCCTATGCTCGTCGGCGTCCCCAAGGAAATCAAAGCTCAAGAAAACCGTGTTGGCCTCATCCCTGCAGGGGTCAGACAACTGGTATCCAATGGGCACACTGTCCTGGTTGAACAAAATGCTGGCTCAGGCTCGGGTCTTCCCGACGAAGAGTACATCGCTGCTGGCGCCCAGATGGTGTCTACCGCAGAAGAGGTGTGGTCACGCTCCGAGATGATTTGGAAGGTCAAAGAACCCATCGCTGCGGAATATCCCCGCATGAGAGATGGCCAGATTTTGTACACCTATTTGCACCTTGCCCCAGACCGGCCCCAGACCGACGCCCTGCTCGATGCGGGTGTCATCGGCATCGCCTATGAAACCGTCCAAGACCCAGATGGCTCATTGCCTTTGCTCACCCCCATGTCTGAAGTCGCCGGCCGACTGAGTGTTCAGGCGGGCGCCCGATGCTTGGAGCGTGTGTGTGGTGGCCGGGGAGTGCTCCTTGGCGGCGTGCCCGGCGTGGCACCAGGAAATGTCGTTGTGATCGGTGGGGGTATCGTTGGCCTCAACGCCGTGCGCATGGCCATGGGCATGGGCGCAGATGTGACTGTGCTCGACATCAACCTCCATCGCCTCCGGTGGTTCGACAATAGCTTTGAGGGCCGAATCAAGACCCTTTACAGCTCGACTCACAACCTAGAACAAGCCCTCGGCACTGCAGACTTGGTGATCGGCGCTGTCTTGGTGGCTGGGGCCAAAGCACCAAAGCTTGTCACCCGCGCACACTTGTCCTTAATGCAACCCGGTGCAGCCATCGTCGATGTGGCGGTAGACCAAGGCGGTTGTATCGAAACAACCCACGCGACCACCCACGCAGACCCCATCTACAATGTAGACGGCATCGTGCACTATGCAGTGGCGAATATGCCCGGCGCTGTGGCCAGGACATCGACCTTCGCCCTCAACAACGCCACCATGCGCCAAGGGGTGATGATCGCAAATATGGGTTGGCGCAAAGCGATCGACACCGACGCCACCTTAAGGCTCGGCGTGAACGTGGCCGAAGGGAAAGTGACCTACGAAGCGGTGGCAAAAGCACTAGGCATGGATTTTCATCCGCTGGCCTGAAGAAAAAGCGAACGGAAAACGAAAATCACCCGTAGGACCTCAACAACTGACTTCCGACAGAAAGGGGCTCGCAACCGTCTCGTGCTATATTTGCGGCCCGCCACTTAGGAGCAGACGCCGTTGAATCCAAAACCCCTCGCACACGAAGCCGTGTCACTGGTTTTGACCAGCCTTGAGCGTGCCTTGCGATCACACCAACTGTACGAAGGTGCAGGCCACCAATACCAAGTGCACCTCGGTAAATTTTGGAGTCAAGTCACCGGCCACCAAGCACCCACAATCTTCAATATCAGCCCATTTGGGCCGTACCCTGACGGCGCCGAAGCCCCCCAGGCAGAAGACCCATCCCGTCTGTGGTTTGAGCTATTTGAAGAGGGCGTGCGCCAAATCACCCTTTCGCACACGGTAGCCAAATCCGAACTAGATGATTTTTTACGGGCCATCGGCACGAGCGACCAAGGTAGTGAAGATGCGCTCACTCGCCTATGGCGCCGCGATCTTCCGCATATTCACACCCACGTGGTTCGCCGACTCACCGGTGTGAGCCGCACCCCAACAGAGGCCAAAGCTGAGGTTCAAGGGCGACTCGAGTATTGGCACTCCTCTGTGGTCGGTATCGTCGCGGTCGGGGGCATTGGCTCCGGCGGCGGGAACACCTTGGTCGAGGGAGACGTTCGCACCCTGGCTGCCTCGCCACACACTTTCAATTGGTGCCAAATTGGTCGCGCCCCTGGGCCCGAGGACCGCGAAATAGCTTTGCGGCCTAAACTCAGCGCCGAAATCGACCGCAACCTGGCCGACATCGACCGATTTTTTGAGATGTGCCAGATCATAGATGACCCGTCCGATGCGCTCACCACAGCCGTCATCAAGGCCATCGCCTGCCACGGCAGCAATGACGCGAAGTCACACTGGCTCGAAGCCGTTGAAAAATACGAAGACACGCTCTCAACCGACCTTGTCAACTTTGCCAAGACCGCATTGACGAGCCCTGAGAACCTTCACGACGACACCGCCACCGTGGATGTGTTTGAAAACACCGACACCATCGCGGTGAAAGATGTCGAAGAGAGTGTCACTCAACAAGCCATCGTCACCGAAAAAAAGGAGAAAGAGAACAGCCCTGAAGCCCCCGAGATGTCTGAACTCGACATGGCCATTTTAAATCTGGACGAGCCCAACCCTCGGGTCGCTTGCGACGCGGTCAACACACTGTTTCGGATTGGCAGCACCCAAGCGCTTGAGGCCGGGATCAGCGCCCACAAATCAACCTCTGCTTCTGTAAGGAACCTCGTTCTCGTCCACACCATGAAGCTGGTTCAAACCGCTGTACCTGAGGAGATCGCCTCCATCGTCTACCAAATGATTTTCAATGCTTTTGACAACGAAAATTCTGAAGGACGCGCCAAAATCCTGAGGCTACTCAAGCCCCACGTCACCAGGGACATGAAAGCTCTATTGCTCGGCCGCGTCCGAACCTTGAGCTTTAAAACCCGAAGCCTCGAGGAACGCTTGACCATGATTCGACTGCTCGGCCAAGGTGAAAATAGTCCAGAAATTATTGAATATTTAAGCGACCTATTGCTGACAGTTCGCCTGTTCAGCACCGAAGACCAGATGGCATTCCAAACAGCGGTAGCCAAGTGTTTGATCCAAAGCGATGCTCCCCAGGCTCGCTTGGCGGTGGCCAAAGTGCTCAAGGGCTGGACCGTCCCCCAACGGGTCAAGAAAATGATCAAAGCCGAAGTCGAGGCCCATCGCCAACACCTTAGAGCCCAACGATGAGCCAGACATCCACCCAAGTTCTCGCCAAGCAGGCACTACTTCAAGTCGGTGTTTTTATTGGGGCATTACGCCTTTACGCCACCAACAACACCATCGTACAAGATGCGAAAAAAGGCCTACTCCAAACCCTAAGTGCCCGACAACAAGGAGAAAACACCCGGCTTCAGCTCTTGGAGACCGCCGTATTCGCAAACGAACGGCTGCTCCAGTTGACCCTGAACGAATACGGACGAGTGTCAGATCTAACGCGCACCCTCCGGGAACTCGATGTGGGAGAGGTGGTGTTTTCGAGCGAGATCACCGAGGCTGACCTCGACCAACTCGGGACCGCATTATCCGAACGCCTCCAAGGCACCACCGCCAGCCTGGCCGAAACCATTGGTGCCACCCAGCTGCGCCCGCTGCACATCTCAAAAACCAGCCAGTCGGGGGTTCAATCTCACACCCTGGCTTCATGGTTAATCTCGGGTTTAACCTTCGGAATCGAGGCGCTACAGGCAGCTTATGATGGTGGCCAAGTGCCCAATATGGCTCCGTTTTTACAGCATCTTCGGCTATGTTCTGAGCTCATTAGCGAGCGGCCAAATATATTTCAGTTGATGACCGCCAACCGCTCGCAACGCATCATTGAAGGTGACCCGATCCACTCGACATTGAGAACGATCGAGGCCATGGGCCTGGGAACCTCCATCGGTCTCAGCCGCGATGCCATGCTCACCTTGGGGCTGGCGTCGATTTTGGACCAAGTCACCGCAAACCAGGGTGAAGAAGAGGCCATCAAATACGTGAGCACACTGCACTCACTGGGAGACCTCAGCCCGCATGTGATGTTCACCTTATGGGATTTAGAGTTGATTCGCGCAGGTGGACGGGCTGGAAAACTCGCCCAAATCCTGGAAGTCGCCGACCAATATGTGCGCCTGACCCATCGCCAGGTCCAACGGCGAAATGCTGAAGAGTTTTGGGGCCAATTGGCTCGCACCACCCCTTCCGCACGCAGTATCATCAACTTCTATCGACACTGGAAAGGCTCATTGCCCATCGGCTCGATTGTCCGCCACCCCGATATCGGCCAGGCTTTGGTTTTGGACTACACCGGCCCAGACAACACCATGAGGCTGGTCCCTTTTTCCGAATGGGGCGAACTTTCAGACATCACCGAAGACCGAGAAGTCGAGATCGATTTGTCCTACTTGGGGCCAATTCACGGGCTGTTTATTCCGAGCCAAGCAGATGCCAGCCGCCCCTCACGGGGCTCAGGGGAACCGCCCTTCCCTTTGCCTGAGGGCTATTTTCGCACTGAACTCAATGTGGGGGACACATTTGGCGGCAGAAAATCA
>DBIS01000102.1 GCA_002296975.1 Deltaproteobacteria bacterium UBA796
GGTGCTTCTCGGGTGCAGTTGTCTCTGTTCGGAGATACCGCATCCATAGATGGATGATTCAACCCAGTTTTTAATCGTTGGCGTGTTGCACCTACCTGCTTTACCGGGCGCGCCGGGTTGTGGTGGGTCCTTCTCCGAGGTGCTCAGTCATGCCCTGCGCGATGCTGAGGCGCTGGTTGATGGTGGGATTGATTGCTGCATCATCGAAAACTTCGGTGACGCACCGTTTCGGTCCAACGCAGTACAGCCTCATGTGTCGGCGATGATGGGCGTTATCGGTGCTGCAGTTCGGGACCGATTTGCTGGGTCCTTGTCCCTTGGGATTAATGTGCTTCGAAATGATGGTCATGCTGCCTTGGCTGTGGCCTTTGCGTGTCAGGCTGATTTTGTTCGGGTGAACGTGTTCACTGGGGCAGCTTGGACAGATCAGGGTCTGATTGAGGGCGAGGCTGCATCCCTGACCCGTTATCGACGCTCCCTTTCATTTGGTGGCCCCGCGCCGCGTATTATGGCCGATATTTTGGTTAAACATGCACGGCCAGCCGGTACGGACTGCATTGCCACCTTGGCGAAAGAGGCCACGGGGCGTGGTGGTGCTGACGGTCTGATTGTCACCGGAACTGGCACTGGCCAGCCAACGGACTTGAATGAGCTTCGTCAGGTAAAGGCCGCTGCACCGGACCATCCGGTTTGGGTGGGCAGTGGCGTGACATCCCAGTCGGTTTCGCAGGTGTGCGAGTTGGCTGATGGGGTCATTGTTGGCACAGCGCTTCATCGGGACGCAAATATCCAAGCCCCAATAGACAAAGACCGCGTTCGGTCCTTTGTGGACGCGGCCCGGTCGTAGAGGCGGGCCCGGTAAAGATGGATTGATTGACCTCAGTCCATCTTTACCAGATGCTTTGCAGAGTGTTCCCGAAGGGTGTGGAAGTTGTCTTTTTAAAGCCGACGAGTTTCGCCGAGCAGGAAGGTTGAAGGGGACGAGTGGCCCCCTCGTGTGGTAATGCTCAGGAGCAACCGCTTGTGGAGCCACAGTTGAAACACTTGTAGCAAGCGCCAGAGCGGACCATGATCGAACCACAAGAGGTGCACGGTGGGGCATCCGCTTGGGTGGTAAAGACTGCCTGTTCGCGACTGACTGAATCCTCGTCAGAGAGGGGTGCCGCTTGGGTGCTCGTGTCCATCTGTGGGGGGACACCCATCTCGGTGTTGTCACCGAATTTAAGGTCCATCCACCGGAAGATGTAGTCCATGATCGACTTGGCGATTGGAATCTTCGGGTTGCCAGTGAAACCAGAGGGCTCAAAGCGCATGTGCATGAACTTGTTGGAGAGGGCGTCCAGCGGGACACCGTACTGTAGAGCGAGGCTTACTGAAGTCGCGAAGGCATCCATCAAGCCTGATACCACTGACCCCTCTTTGGCCATGACCAAAAAGATTTCACCTGGAGAGCCGTCGTCATATTGGCCGACGGTGATGTAGCCTTCGTGTCCGGCCACAGAGAACTTGTGGGTGATGGCTGCACGCTCGACGGGGAGCTTGCGGCGCACTGGCTTGTACTCCACTTTGGTGTCGCTCTTGGTGGTGACTTCATCCAAGCTGGTGTTCAAGGGTTGAGTTCGTTTACACCCATCGCGGTAAACGGCCACAGCCTTCAATCCAAGTCGCCAGGATTCCATATATACATCAGCGATGTCCTGGACTGTCGAGTCTGTGGGCATGTTGACCGTCTTGGAGATCGCGCCAGAGAGGAATGGCTGGCAAGCACCCATCATCTTGACGTGACCCATCGGCCGGATGGTCCGTTGACCGTTCCGAGGCTTGAAGGCGCAATCGAAGATGGCGAGGTGTTCTTCTTTGAGGAAGGGTGCACCCTCAATGGTCTCGTGGGTCTCGAGATAGGCGCCGATCGCGGCCTGCTCTGTTTGGCTGTAGCCAAGCTCATTCAGCGCGAGGGGGACTGTCTGGTTGACGATCTTCAGCATGCCGCCACCAACGAGCTTCTTGTACTTGATGAGGGCGATGTCGGGCTCGACCCCGGTGGTGTCACAGTCCATCATGAAGCCGATGGTCCCGGTTGGAGCGAGGACGGTGACCTGGCCGTTCCGGTAGCCATGTTTCTGGCCCAGCGCATAGCATTCGTCCCAGACTTTGAGCACATCTGCGCGCATCTGAGATGGAACGCCCATTTTTGGGATGGTCTTGGCTGCCTTACGATGCTTAGCGATGACCCGAAGCATTGGCTTCTGGTTGCGGTGGTAGCCTGTGAATGGTCCTCGAAGCTCAGCGATACGAGAGGATTGTGCGTAAGCCTCACCGTGCATCAACGCGGTGATGTTGCCTGCGTAGTTCCGGCCTTCCTCGGAGTCGTAGGGAAGACCCTTGGCCATCAGCAACGCACCCAGGTTGGCAAAGCCAAGTCCGAGAGGGCGGTAATCGATGGAGTTCTGCTCGATGGTTGGCGTTGGGTAAGAAGCCCGGTCCACCAGGATCTCCTGAGCGGTGATTGTTGTTCGAACCGCGGAGAGGAACCGCTCTGTATCGAAACCGCCGCCTTCGGTGCGGAACTTCAACAGGTTCAAGCTTGCAAGGTTGCATGCGGAGTTATCCAAGAACATGTACTCCGAGCAAGGGTTCGAGGCGTAAATGCGATCGGTGTTGATGCAAGGGTGCCAATCGTTGATTGTGGTGTCGAACTGCATTCCAGGGTCGCCACAAAGCCATGTCGCCTCAGCGATCATATGCATGACTTTCTTGGCATCCATTGTCTCGATGACTTCGCCGTTGGAGACGCCACGGGTTTGCCATTGTGATCCGTTTTCGACTGCGTTCATGAACGCGTCGGTGACCCGCACTGAGTTGTTGGAGTTTTGGAAGAACACGGAGTCGTATGCACCGCCGGGAACATTGAATCCGCCGTCGTAGCCAGCATCGATGAGGGCCGAGGCCTTTTTCTCTTCGACGACTCTG
>DBIS01000354.1 GCA_002296975.1 Deltaproteobacteria bacterium UBA796
GTGGCGCCTTGCGGTGTATTGGCTCCTCAACCCACAGCGAATACAAATCAGCCTTCGGAAAAGACCGTGCCCTCGCGCGGCGCTTTCAAACTTTGGAAGTCGAAGAACCCACCGTCGACCAAGCGATCGACATCCTTAAGGGACTCCTCCCCGGCTACGCCAAACACCACGATGTCGTGTTTGATGACGATGCTGTGGAGGCCGCGGCACGCTTGGCTGCCAAGCATATCAGCGAGCCCAAACTCCCAGACAAGGCCATTGATGTCATCGATGAAAGCGGCGCGAGCGTACGGCTGGCAGGCCGCGACAGGGTGGTCTTGAACGATATTGAGGCCACTGTGGCTCGCATTGCCCGGATTCCAGCCAAATCGGTGTCATCTGAAGAGCGCACCTCTTTGGGCGACTTGCAGGGCGATCTGAAAATGCGGATATTCGGCCAAAACGAAGCCATCGATGCAGTCGCCAGCGCAATCAAACTGTCTAGAGCCGGCCTGGGTGCCCCCAATAAGCCCGTGGGTTCCTTCTTGTTTGCAGGGCCCACAGGCGTAGGAAAGACCGAGTTGGCCAAGCAGTTGGCTCAAGTCCTCGGGGTGGAGTTCAAACGCTTTGATATGTCTGAATACCAAGAACGACGCACCGCCAGCCGGCTCATCGGTGCGCCCCCGGGCTATGTCGGCTTCGAACAGGGTGGGGTGCTGACGGACGCCATCAATCGTCATCCGCACTGTGTGCTCCTATTGGACGAAATCGAGAAGGCCCATGGTGATATTTTCAACCTGTTGCTGCAGGTGATGGATCATGCCACTTTGACAGACAACACCGGCAAAAAGGCCGACTTCCGAAACGTGATTTTAATCATGACCACCAATGCAGGTGCCTCGGAGGCCGCGACCAAACCCTTGGGTTTTGGAGAGCGAACCAGCGAGCACAAAGTCAGCCAAGCCCTCACCCGAACATTCACCCCAGAGTTCCGCAATCGCCTGGACGCCATCGTGCACTTTAGCGGCCTGCCCGAGGAGGTGGTGCTTAAAATCGTTCAGAAATTTATGGGCCAACTCGAGGACCAGGTGGCCGAACGCGGGGTAAAACTCACCACCACTACCGCCGCCCGCAATTGGCTTGCGAAGAAGGGCTACAAACCTGAATTTGGGGCCAGAGAGATGGACCGGGTCATTCACAACAACATCAAAAAACCCTTGGCGGACCTGATGTTATTTGGCGCCCTCGAGGGTGGCGGCGAGGCGGTAATCGACGTGCAAGATGATGCGCTGGTGGTCACGCCCAAAACCCAACAACTCACCGTTGAGACGAGCACAGTCGACGACACACCCGAGCTTCTCGACGCCTGAGTCCTACCCCTATTTGGCCCAAAGCCGGTTGCCTGAACCTTCGGTCCAGTCGGTCACCATCAGCTCAAAGCCAGACACACCATCCACATCCGCCCAGTCCAAGGCCTCGACAACGATATCGGTCTTGGCTGACACCCACATGGGGCTTGAGCTGAAAACACCGTCGACATTCTCGACGATTGAAACCGGCGACCACCAGCCCCCATAGCTGAGGTCCAGGTCCCCATCTTGGTCGACGTCGAACAGGTCCACAGCACTCGCATACGCTTGCGGGATCGAATGGCAAACCTCAAGACTGGGGCCGCACCACAAACGCACCAACCCTGGGCCGCCAAGCTGGTCGTTATCGGAAACCACAAGGTCTACCAGTCCATCACCGTCCACATCACCGACATCCAGGGTGTTGCCCTCAAATGGACCATCAGCGGCATCGGCAACCCACATGGGTATAGCGCCGAGCATGCCATCTACATTGGGGTAAATCCGGTGCCCACTAAAGTGCTGAGCCAACACCAATTCCAAACGACCATCGGCATCAAAATCGGCCCACGCCACATCAAAACTGTAGTGTGCTTGGGGTGCAACCCAGACCGGCTCATCGCCAAATCCACCCTCACCATCGCCTAAAAATACCCGCGCATGGCCCGGCTCATTTTGGTAGGACTCGCCCACAGCCACACCCAGATCGACAAAACCGTCACCGTCCATATCGCCCAAAGCGACGGAAAAGGAAAAGAAGCCGCCCACCTGCCAACTGGGGGTCTCCTCGAGCACGCCGTCATGATTGAGATAAACCTCTACTCCACCGGGAGACTCAAAGCGGTCGACCCCTAAAAACCGAGATACGACCAGGTCAATATCGCCATCATTGTCCACATCACCCAGGGCCAAGTGCCCATAATATGCGGGCTCCGCGTTGGTCCAAACCGGGACGGTATCGAGGGTACCGTCTATGTTTTCGAACACCGCCAAATAGCCTGGGCGCATGTCGTTTCCGTGCGCCACCACCAAGTCTTGGTCACCATCATCGTCGATATCCGCAAAGCCCCCGCCCGTGCCAAAGCCAGGGAAGTCCGACACCCACACCGCACGAGGGCTGAGTAGGCCATCTGCGGGGCCAAGGCCGGTATCATCGGGGGTGTCCACGCCGGTGTCGCCCAGCACTGGCCGATCTAGGTAGCCAGTGCTGGTATCGTCAAGAGACTGGGTCTTGTCTGAACCACAGGACAACAACAAAAACATCCACATGCTCAACAGGATACCTGTGGGAATGCCCGCCCACATCAGAACAGCACACCCAAGGCACATCGACTTGTGGGCAGCGGTGCTCGAACACACCCAGACCAGTGACTTGGCACACGATCATCAACATGTGCTCAGGGTGTACGACTGGGCCATGAGGCTCGCCCCTGAACTCGCTGTGGACGGCGACCTCATCGGCGCAGCGGCCCTTGTTCACGACCTGGTCAACATCCCAAAAGAACACCGAGACCGCCCCTTGGGATCCGAACGGTCTGCTGAAGCCTCACGCGGACTCTTGCGTACCGCCGACTATACCCAGCCTGAAGTGGATGAAATCGTCGAGGCTGTACGCACCACAAGCTGGTCGAGAGGTCTTCGCCCCACTTCACCCATGGGGGCCGTGCTCCAAGATGCCGACCGCCTCGACGCATTGGTGCCATCGGCATCGCCCGCACCATCGCCACGGCTCAGGCCATGTCCAGCCGTGGGCAAACCAGCCGGTTTTACGACCCCAAAGACCCAATGGCAACGACCGGCCGCCCCATCGATGACAAAGCCCAACCCGTCGACCACTTTTTTGCCAAGCTCCTGAAACTCTCCGCCACCATGCACACCAAGACAGCCAAAGCTGAAGCGGCCAAACGCCATGAGAGAATGCGTTGTTTTTTGGCAGATTTAGCATCGGAGATCGACTGAGATGCTGTGGGTATTCCTTCTCGCGGCCGCCACCGCTTTTGGTGGGAAAACTTACACCGGCGTGCCTGTAGTTGGCATCGAAGGCCTTAGCCCGCCACGATTTCAAACCGTCGACACCGGATGGGCTGCCACGGTACCCAATGGATTTGTCACCATTTACGTGGGTCACTCCGAGGTTGAGGCCCAACGCTGGATTGAGCGTCAACTGTTAAGGGTCGGCCCGGTCGCTGGAACCGCCAATGAAGATCTCGCCAAAACACTCGAGGTAGATGAAGCCTTCGGGGGGGGCCTCAAGTTGCTGATTTTTCGTGCCGGAAATGTGGGGGTCTGCTCGAAAAGCAGGACCAACGCGTTGCCCTGGGCCAAGGCCATTCGGAGCGCCATCGTCGACCTCAACATCCCCTGGCCTTCTGCGCCTAAAATCAGCTTAGTGGATGGATTGTGGAAAATTGAATCCCCAACAACATCCCGCCAAGTTTCATTTGTCGGCGGCATACCTACAAATTCTGGCGATCTGCGCTTTCATGAAGCGCCCTACCGACTGATCAGCTGGGATAGTTGGGGCAGAGCCGCCTGGACCGACACCGCCAGCCGCTAAATCGGGCGTAATTCAAGAGCCAGATACGACCGTGCCTGAACCGCTGGAGACGGTGTTGCCCTCATCTTCACCATCCCAGGCCGTGCATTCCACATATACATTGTCACCTGATGACATATCGGCGGGCTGGAGTGCTTCATCGTTGGAGACCATCACCCAGTTCACATACCAGGCCAAGCGCAGGCTCACTGAGTCATCATCTTCGTCATAGGGTGCCCCGGAGCTAATGGCCTCGAGGGGAATGTTGTCGGGGGGATTGTTATCGGCCAAAGAGCAGCCAATCACATTGGGTGTGGTGTTTTGGATTTCGACTGATGCACTGCGATGAGGGCGCAACTCGGCCACACCGTCGTCTGCATAGACCCAACACTCAACCTTGTCATGCTTGTTGAAGTGGTCTCCGGTCAACGGTCCTTCGACCCCAAGCTCTTCATCGTTGACAACCCAAACCGCCAACTCTCCAACCTCGTCATTGTCCAAATCGACTGGCTCATCGTAAAGACAAGTCAAGGTGTCACGCTCATAGGCCAAGGCGGGGATAATCTGGACGCCGCCCACCGTGGGTGCAGCGTTTTCGACGAACACTGTCGCCCCTGCTGAGCCGCCCTCTTGGATGCCATCAAAGGCTGTAATCCGTACAGACCAGGTCTCACCCCGTGTTGTAAACATGCTGGGCAACACCAATGAGTTCGCTCCTTCAACAACTTCACCATCCACTGACCAGACCACATTGTATTCGACGTTATCGCCGTCAGGGTCTTCCGATTCGGTCACCACGGTCACCACCAAATCATCCGCAGCGGTGGGATTGGCTGGGGCCAACGCGATGCCTGGTGTCGATGGTGGGCTGTTTCCCATCGTCACCGTCTCACCCGCCTTTTTGCAAGCCATCAAACCCAAGAGAAGGCCCCATATTTGAAAACGCATCCTCATCCCTCCTCAAAAACATGGGCCAACACGGCGATCATCTGCACTGGGTCCGCTGTAGCCGCCTGCTCTCTGACCGAGTGCATCGACAGCATCGCCATACCAATATCAACGGTGGGGATTCCCAGGTCGGCAGCGATCATTGGACCGACGGTAGAACCACAAGCCAGGTCGGTCCGATTGACGAACTCCTGGCAGGGCACACCCACCGCCGCACACGCCCCACGCATTCTGGCCATCGTCTCGGCCTCAGAGGCGTACCGATGTTCAACATGACTCTTGAGCACAGGGCCGCCCCCAAGCATGGGCTTGTGATTGGGCTCATGCATTTCGGCGTAGTTAGGATGCACCCCATGGGCCATATCGGCCGAGATCATCCACGAGTTCGCGCCAGCCCGAACCCGTCCACCGATCGCCTGTTGAGCGTGATTCGCGATCAGCCGGTCCATCACATCGCCGAGCAAAGGCCCTCGGGCGCCGCGATAGGTTTGTGAGCCGATCTCTTCATGATCGAAAAGTGCCATCACCTGGGTGTGCGCTGCCGGCTTCGAAAGCAGGAACGCTTCAAGAATAGTGTAGCAAGAACCTAGATTATCTAGCCTTGGCGCGAAGATAAACGCGTCATCAATCCCGCCCAAGCTTGGCTGCTGGGTGTCATGAAAACCGATCTCCCAGCTCAACACTTTTTCGCCATCAAGCTGGGCGCTTAGCCAGGACTCAAACCCATCCCACTCCCCTAGCCCGAGCACGGGTTTGAGCTGTTTTTGCTTATTATATTTTGCCCCATCCTTGTTCACGCCACGATTGAGGTGAATCGCCAGGTTCGCGATGCGTGCCATGGGCTTGTCGGTGCGAAAAAGCCGAGGCTCAGCCCCATCGGGCCCCTCGACCATCACCCGCCCAGATAGGCCCAAGTCTCGGTCGGTCCACGTATGCAGCAACACCCCGCCATACACCTCGACCCCAAGCTGATAATAGCCCTCTTTTTTGACGTCGGGATTGGGCTTGACCCGCAGATTGGGTGAGTCGGTGTGGGCCGCAGCCACGCGAAATCCGGCGACTACCGGCGACGCCTCCCCGGCCCGCCATGCAACCAAAGACCCGCCTCGAATAATAAACTGACCCGCCCCAGACGCGATGGCCTGAGGCTCCTCCTTCTCAAAAACCTGTTCGAAACCCGCCGCAGTGAGGCGCCTCGCGGTCTCCTCCACCACATGAAAAGGCGAAGGGCCGGCCCAAACATAGTCAAGCAAGCCTTGTGCGTACTGTTGAGCAGTTTTCATATCAGACATCTCACCCCTTCAAGGAATCCTCTAAATTGAACTCCGGTCATTTCACTGAGTTCGCTACTATCGGCCACTTCGTCTTCGTCCACTGCACGAATCAAATCGGGGTCGAAATTTGCGTGCACCCGAGCCACCTGCACAAAGAGCGCTTTCGGCAAATGAAGTTTGCGTACTGGGCGCTTTAATGCTGCGGCGATGATGTCGATGAGTTGGTTGAATGTCATGGCATCTCGCCCACCGACGTCAAAAGCACGGCGGGGCAAAGGCTTCTCCAAAAGCCGCAACATCGCATCTGAAAGGTCATCGACATGCACAGGTTGACGACGATAAAGGCCATCGCCAATCACAGGGACGATTGGCGATGTACGCACCCACTGCACCAAGCTGTGAAAGCTCTCTGCGTGTCCAGGGCGATGGTGGCAGAGCCGTCGACCATATGGAGCACTCGGCCGCACCACAGCCCAGTCAAGGCCACTGTTGGCCAGGCGTTGCTCATCGTCAATACGACTTTCACCATAGGGCGTAGGCTGACTCCAATGCACCACAGTGCTCGACCCGTACACCACAGGCAAGCCCAGACCCAAAACTGCATCCATCATGCACCGGTTGGCTTCGAGAGCACCGCTACCTTTTACTTTTGTCGCGAGGTGGACCACAACATCTGCGCCCAAGTCCGCCAGTTGACGGCGTCCCCGCTTACCCCGCAGGTCGGCCTTAAACGGTGTCACGCCATTGAGGACGACCGGCGTGGTGTGATGTACAGCGATCACATCGTGGTCGGCTTGCGCCCGCATACAAAAGTGCGCGCCCACAAAGCTCGAACCACCGGTAACCAAGAGTCTCATGGACACATCAAAGCACAGGCGTGGCAAACAAGCATCATCAGGTCGAAATTGAGGCCTCAGGTGGTTGGCGTGCCCTTCTGGACGTTATGTGACCGACCAAACGACTATCGTTGATGGTAGGCGCAGCTTTTGGGGAGAGGCTTGGCCCATCCCAAACCCAAAACAGTCCCCGGAGGGCACCGATGAATAGCCTTGAAATTTACTATTGCTTGGTCTGAAACTACCTGCCCAAGGCCGCCCGTGTGGCGGAAGAAATCTTGGAAGAACTCAAGCTCGAAGCCACACTCGTGTCAGGGGCCAAAGGCGAGTTTTCCGTTCGTTTAGCGGGGGAAATACTGATCGAAAAGTCCGGGGATAACTTTCCCACCCCCGGGCAATGCGTCGATGCGGTGCGCGCCGCTCACAGATAAAAGTTTATCGCTATCGATGAGTATGTTCTCAGGTAGGTCACAGTAGCGTCTTCATCATTGTTGGTGATGGCTAAGCGGTGGGCACCAAACTCACCTGACAAGCTGCAGGTGCCCGAGATGGTAAACTCAGCGCCGACACCAGCGACAAAGCCCAATATCGAGATATCAGATTCATCCTCTGCGCCATCGGTCTTGCTTTTTGGCATGGCGGTATAGGCCATCGTGACCAAATAAGGGGTCGCGACTTGCTCCTCTGCCATCGAAAGGCTGTACCGGTAGCCCGCCCCTAGAGTCATCAAGGACTGTGAATAGTCACCCCAATCGCTTTTTTGGTCAACGCTGTCGTGGCTGAACGTCCCAAAAACGGTGTGTTCGCCCGCCCGATAGCCCAAACGTGTTCCCATGCCCATTGCAGAGCCGCCTTCGCCTAGACCACCCAAGCCGCTCCCAATGGACAACAACAAATCATAAGCAAGAGGGTCGTCTTGAACCGCCAGCTCATTCACCCGCTGGTAATCATTGGCATCGAAATCGGCGCCTCCATCAGCCAACGCCAACTGAGGGCTCAAGCATAAACCCATCAAAATTAAAGCACCGAGGGCATTCTCTTTCATGTCATCTCCAGTGGCTATGTTTAGGCCAGAAGTGCTGGCGTCGACAGCCTACACTTTCTTATGAGAAAAATCTTCATGCACCCAAGGCCAAATCTGAGTATTTGAGCAAGGTCTTTTTGGGGGAATCGCCATGACGACCGATACACATTTTTTAGATTGGGCCAATAGAGAAGAACACGCAGAGCGGATGGTGGCCTTGGTGGGCCAGCTGTACCGAGAACACAGCGTGATCACCACCATCTACGGCAAGCCGCTTCATGGCAAAGACCCGGTGCAACTGATCAAGGCCCACAAATATGCCCGTAAGTTCGACGGCGAGCAGGCGATCAACATGGCCGAATCTGAAGCGGTCCTCGCCCGA
>DBIS01000393.1 GCA_002296975.1 Deltaproteobacteria bacterium UBA796
TGAGGTGCTTGAGCCTGATGCCGTGCTCGGTGGCGGAGAGGGCGGCGATGCCGTTCCCTTTCCTGACCATGAAGAGGATGTGTTGTTCAAGACTCAAATGCGGGTGCTCAACGCCCTCCTTGGGCATTGGAAAATCGGCCTGGCGATAGTTGGGGTGGTGTTGTTGTCTGTGTTGGTTTTTGGTGAGTACGACAGCTACATCGTCAACCAGCAACGCGGATACCAGGGCCAAATCGCAGATATCGACCGCCGGATGCCAGAGGCTGGCCCAGCAGAACGCTTTTTAGGCGGCGCTGGAGAGGGCCTTACACCGGAGGTCAAGGCGAATGTGGAAGAAGGCGCTCGTCGGTATGAGGCTGTTGCTGCCAACGCCGTCGGAACGGGTGCCACCATGGCTTGGATTCGCGCTGGTGGAGCTTGGGAGCGGGCTGGCGATCAAGACAAAGCCAGAAAGGCATTTGAAGGCGCACATGCTGTTGGCTCGACCGGTGTGGTTGGTTGGTCTGCTGCGAATCAGTTTTCGGCTGCCCAGGCGGGTGCCGGTGATGCCGATGGCGCTATCGCAACCCTCAAATCTCTGAGCGGAAAGGTCACAGGTTTGATGGCCGCGCAGATCGAGATGGGCATCGCGACAACCTTAGAGGACGCTGGACGGACCTCAGAAAGCAAGGCTGCTTTTGAGGCCTTTTTAGTCGCTCATCCGCAGTCTATTCTGGTCGAGCAGGCCAAAGACGGTATTCGTCGTCTTGGAGCGGGTGAGTGAGCGCAGGCGCCGCTTTCGCGGCTGTACTGGGTCTAAGCTCAGGTCCCAGCCCGAGTGCCCAGCCCACCGCCCAGACCGATGATTTCGCCCATGCACCAGCCGTGCAGTGGGTGCGGGATTTACCCGGGCCTTTGGTTCAAGCCGCAAAACACGTAGAGCTCGGCAGCCCAGTCATCTCAGGGCACCAGATTTTCCTGGGCGCTTCGGGAAAGAACGCATTGTTCGTTCTCGACCGGAGCACAGGCACACTGGTCGGTACTTTCGAGGCTGAGGGCGCTGTACAATCAGCACCAGTCGTTCTCGAAAAACACATCGTGTTTACTGACACTGCTGGCTACACCCACTGCTACGACCGCACCACCAAAAAACGAGTATGGAAACATTATGGCGGCGCGCCAATCCTTTCCTCACCTGTTGTGGATGACCACGTGGTTTTCGTCGCAAACGTGGGCAATGCTGCCTATGCCTTGAACCTGTCCGACGGCAGCTTGGTCTGGCGGCATGTTCAGGAAAGAGATGCTAGCCGGGCCGTGCGGCTTGAGCTTTACGGCTCGCCAAGGCCAGTGCTCAGCGGAGATTTGGTTCTTTTTGGGTTTCATAGTGGCATGTTGGTCGGCCTCTCCCGTGATTTGGGCGAGCGCCAATGGCAGCATGCAGTCGGTGAGGGGCGCTACCCTGATGTTATCGGTACCCCGATTCTTGTTGGTCAAGACGTCATCGTGAGTGGGTTTACAACCCCATTGGTATCGCTGAAGCTAGACTCTCGAAACTTACGCTGGCGGATAGAGACCGGTGGTGCAACCGATGCAGTCGTCGATGGCGAGCGGATCTTTTATGGCAGCGGAGATGGCAAGTTGCGCTCCATAGATTTGCTCACCGGTAACGCCAACTGGACATGGGATGCACCTTCTGAGTCTGCGTTGACCACCCCGGTATTGACGACTGCGGGCCTATTTGTGGGCACGGCAGACGGAGGCTTGTTTTTAATCGACGAGGACAGTGGTGATGAGTCCTGGTCTTTGATGGCCGGTCGTAAGATGTCAGGGTTTTCTGCGGACTTCGCCGTCGATGGCCAACAGATGGTCGTCGTGACCAACGCAGGCAAGATTATGAGTTTGGTTTCGGTAGAAGATGGACCGGGGTTTTCAAAAGGCGTGGCTGAGTTGCCCAAATCACTCCTAAAATGAGTGCCGATGACGATACCAGTCGAAACCGGGAGCCCCGTCTTCGGGACTTCGCTCGCCGGATTTTGTCGGACGATGGAGATAAAGGCATCAGTCCCCGCGAAATTCTGGGAGCGGTTATCGACGGTGGCGACAAAGCCAAGTCCGAGGTTGTACGCTTGGTCGCCAAAGAGGCGCGGGTCTACCTAGAGGGGCTCGGTCTTCATGAGGATCTGCACAACCTAATGACCAACTATTCACTCGATGTCAGCGCCAGCTTTCGGCTCCGACCTGTTGAGGGGAACGACCAGTCGGTGCAGGCCGAAGAGTAGCGATCAGTCGCCCTCGGCCTCGTTGGGTTTGACTTCAGCTTCCTTGAAGCGCACCAAGATCCCTTCCTCGCGAAGCAGGCGCCTTAGCTCCCACTTGTCGAGATCGGCGACATTTTCCAATACCTTCTCCAGGTTGACTGTTGAACGCTCAAGCCGCTTCATCAGGCCTTGGCTGTCTTGAATCATCCTTCTGGCATCGCTCACCATTGCAGACACATCGGCGCTGATCTCTGGCAGGCGCTCTGTCGCGGTGTCCACCCGTCCCATGATGCGGCCAGTCCGTTGGATGATGGGTCTTGCGTCGGCGCTGATTGTCCGAAGCGCAGATAAGGTGGCCTGGGTGTCGCTCATAAGCCCTTGGAGCCCTTCGCTCGCGCGGGCGCCATTATCGATGATTTTATCAATGTTTTTAAGCATTCTCGCGATTTGTTCAGGGTCGCTCTTGAGGGTCTCACCCAGATTTTTCATGGCTGCGTGCATGGCGTCGGCATCGATCGCGGTGACCAGAGGGCCGAGGGCGTTGACCAGCTCGTCGATCTCGGTTTGAGGTGTAGTCACGGTCAGGATGGCACCCGACTGAATCGGTGAAGTGTCTCTGGAGACTGGGGTGATCTCGAGGTATTTTTCACCCAAGACTGAACGCGCCCTGACTTGTACCTTCGCGTCTTCACGAATCTGAGCGTCCGCAGATAGAGAGACGGCAAGTCGCGCTTGATTGTGGTCAACGGTCATGGTGTCCACTTGGCCGACCTGGACGCCGGCCACCCGAACTGCCGCACCTTGAGTGAGGCCGGCAGCATCGGAGAGAACCACCTCAATTTCAATGCGCTCGCCAATGCCTGCGATGGCGCCGACTTTAATCGACATGTATGCAAGCAATGCTGTTGCGACGATCACTAAAATACCGACGCCGATTTCTTGTTTTCGGGATGTGTCCATGGGGTTTCCTACTCAAGCGAGGGCAGTCGGGCCAATTCACCGGGTTGGGTTGGGAGCACGAGGTTGCGCTGCAGAAATTGCCGAACGATGGGGATGTCGCTGTGAACGAATTCTTTGGTTGGCTTGAAGGCCACCAAATCACCGCCGTAAAGCATTGCGATATGGTCTGCGACGTTGATTGTGCCCACGATGTCGTGGCTGATGATGATGAAGGTGATGCCCAAGGCTTCCTTCATTTGAGAGATGAGTGCATCGATCGCATCGGAGGTGATGGGGTCGAGGCCCGAGTTGGGTTCATCGAATAAAATGACTTCCGGCTCGGTGACAATCGCGCGAGCCAAGCCCACCCGCTTGCGCTGGCCGCCCGACAAGGAGCTTGTTGGGCGGTCGTAAAAGCCTGGGAGGTCGACCAAGTTGAGCTTCTCCTCTACCTTGGCTCTGCGTTCG